>JAHEEJ010000037.1 GCA_024640705.1 Deltaproteobacteria bacterium | reverse complement strand
ATCTGCGGATTGGCTTCTTCCTCCACATACCGTTTCCGCCTCAGGAACTGTTTGCGCAGCTGCCTTGGCGATTGGAGATCCTCAAGGGCCTGATGGGAGCGGATCTCGTGGGATTTCAGACGCGCGTCGGCGCCCAGAACTTTGGACAGCTCGCGCGACGCTACCTCGGCGCGCGCGGTCGTTACGGCGTGCTCACCTTCGAGGGGCGCGAGGTGCGGCACGCGGACTTCCCGATCTCGATCGACTTCCGACGCTTCGACGAAATCGCGCGCAGCCCCGCCAACGTCAAAAAGATTCGATCGGTGCGCAAGCGCTTGGGAGAGGAGCGCAGGATTCTGCTCGGCGTCGACCGGCTCGATTACACGAAGGGCATCGACACCCGTCTGAAGGCCTTTCGAGATCTACTCGCGAACGGCGAGGTCGACGTCGAGCGCACCGTACTGGTCCAGACCGCGGTTCCGAGCCGAGAGCGCATGAAGGACTACCGCGACGTGCGCGACCGCGTCGAGCGACTGATCGGCGAGATCAACGGGGAATATTCTCTGCTGGGTCAATCTGCCGTGCAGTACTTGCGCCGCAATCTCCCGGTGGAAGAACTGGTCGCGCTCTACGGGGCCGCCGACGTCATGCTGGTGACGCCGCTGCGAGACGGCATGAACCTCGTCGCCAAGGAGTATGCGGCGAGCCGACCGGACGAGCGAGGCGCGCTCGTGCTCAGCGAGTTCACGGGCGCCGCACATGAACTCCACAGCGCGGCGCTCATCATCAACCCCTACGATGTAGATGGATTGGCTGCCGCAATGCTGACCGCCCTCGAACTCGATGAGCACGAGCAGCGCCGCCGCATGCGGGCCATGAGGCGAGCGGTGAGTCGCCACGACGTCTTTCTCTGGGCGGACTCGTTTCTCGAGGCGCTAGCCGCGTGAACTCGTCCGATCTCGACGCCCTGCGCGGGCGGCTACACGCCCTTGCGCGCACGCCGGTTCTCCTGGTTGCGTGCGACTACGACGGCACGCTGTCGCCGATCGTGAGCGACCCCGCGCACGCCTTTCCACACCGTGAGACCGCCGTCGCCCTGCGCAACCTCGCCGCTCTCGACCGCACGCACGTTGCCGTGATCTCCGGCCGCTCGCTGCGTGACCTCGCACAGCTGTCGGGTCTGCCCGACACGATTCGCCTCGTCGGTAGCCATGGAAGCGAGTTCGATCCGGATTTCGCCGAGAAGCTGTCGGCGGATCAGCTCGCGTTGCGCGCAAGGATCCTCGGCGAGCTGAAGGAATTCGCCGCGGAGGCGGACGGGTTTCACGTCGAAGAAAAGCCAGCCAGCATCGCGTTCCACTATCGCAACACCGATGAGGCAGCCGCCCGCCGCGCGTTGGAGCGGATCGCAGCCGGACCCGCAGCCGTCGCTGAGGTGCACACCAAGCATGGCAAGAAGGTCGTCGAGCTGCTGGTTCTCCCGACCGACAAGGGGCGGGCACTGAACAAGGTCCGCCGGCGCACGGGAGCCACGGCCGTCGCCTTCTTCGGAGACGACCGCACGGACGAGGATGCCTTCGCGACCCTGACCGGGCCCGATGTCGGCGTCAAGGTGGGAGAGGGCGAGACGTGCGCGACACACCGGGTCGCGGACACGGAAGAAGTGGCGCGCGCGCTGGCCACGTTGCTCGAGCTGCGCGAGGAGTGGATCTCGGGCGGCGCCGCCGTGCCCATCGAACGCCATTCCATCCTCTCCGATCAGCGCACTGCGGCGCTCGTCACGCCGGGTGGACGCATTTCGTGGCTCTGTCTTCCGCGGCTGGACTCGCCCGCGATCTTTGCCGAGCTCCTCGACGGTCCGGCAGCCGGCCACTTCAGCGTGCGCGCCGCGGACGACTCTCGTCCCGTGGGTCAGGTGTACCGCGAGCGTTCGATGGTGGTGGAAACGCGTTGGTCCAATTTTGGTCTCACCGACTACCTCGACGTTTCGCTGGGCCGCGCACGGCAGCGCGCGGGGCGTTCCGATCTGATTCGGATCTTGCGCGGCGAGGGTCGCGTGGTGATCGAGTTTGCCCCACGCCTCGATTTTGGCCGGATCCCCACGCGCATCGTCGCTCGCCCAAACGGACTCAAGATCGAAGGCTGGATCGAGCCGATCGTGCTGTACTCGCCAAAAGTTCCCTGGGTGATCCGAGAGGAAGGGCTCCATCACACCGCCTACGCCGAAATCGAGCTGGGTGTAGGGGGAGCTGATCCAATCGTCCTCGACCTGCGCTACGGCACGGGCAGCCTCGAAGAAACCGTCCGGAGCGCCACCGAGCGCGGCGACCTGACCGATGCCTACTGGAACTCGTGGGCAGAACGTCTGGTCTTGCCCGCGCTCGAGCCCGATCTCGTGTTGCGTAGCGCTCTGCTCCTCAAATCCCTGTGTCACACCTCGTCCGGCGCGATTGCGGCCGCGGCCACGACGAGCCTGCCCGAGCACCTCGGGGGCGTGCGCAACTGGGACTATCGGTTCTGTTGGTTGCGAGACGCCGCGCTCACCGCGACGGCGTTGACGAAACTCGACAGCTTTGGCGAGGCGCTCGCGTTCTTGGATTGGATGCTCATGCTGGTGGATTCGGTCGCCTCACCTGGAATGCTGCAGCCGCTCTATACGTTCACGGGAGGGCAGGTTCCATCGGAGGCCGAGATCTCCGAGCTTTCGGGTTATGCGGGCAGCCGGCCCGTGCGGGTCGCCAACTCCGCTTCGCATCAGGTCCAGCTCGACGTCTTCGGTCCCATCGTCGGTCTGGTCTACGAGTTGATGCTGCGCGAAGCGCCGATCTCTCCCGACCACTGGCGGCTCGTCGAGGCGATGGTCCAGGCCGTGAACGACCGCTGGCGCGAACCGGATCACGGGATCTGGGAGCTTCGGCTGCGTCCGCAAAACCATGTCTACTCCAAGACCATGTGTTGGCTGACGCTCGATCGGGCGCTGGCGATCAGCCGCAGACTGCGCGACGAGGAGCGTCCGGATTGGTGCGCACTGCGCGACGAGATTGCGACGGATATTCTCGCGAAGGGATATCGGGAATCCGTCGGAGCGTTCACCGCGAGCTACGAAGACGAGAACATCGATGCGGCATCCCTGCACGTGGGTCTGTCCGGACTCGTGCCGCCGAACGATCCGCGATTTGCCTCCACGGTCGCAGCCGTCGAGCGCACGCTGCGCGACGGTCCGACCGTGTTCCGCTACCGCTTCGACGACGGACTTCCCGGCCACGAGGGTGGCTTCCATATCTGCGCCTCGTGGCTGGTCGATGCGTACCACATGATCGGACGCACCGAGGATGCGCGGGCACTATTCGATCAACTCGTCAAGCTCGCCGGACCGACGGGTCTGTTGTCGGAGCAGTACGAGACCCGTTCGCGCCTGGCGCTGGGGAACGTGCCGCAGGCGTATTCACACCTGGGGCTGATCGAGAACGCGCTGCGGCTCTCGGGTGATCGCTGAGATCCCAATGCTGCCGGACCTCCGGCGGCGAGCGAATGCAGCTGCTTGCGGCGCCCGTCCCCGAGTCATTCTCGTCACCGCTAGACTCGCAGCGCCATGGCAACCGAAGCCCGGGACTCCAGGACCCATCGCAATAGCTCGTTCCTCGCCGCGCTGCGCAGCGGTGCGGTGCTGGGCGATGGCGCGACGGGCTCGCTGCTGTTCGAGTTGACCGGGCGGCTGTCGGAGCGCAACCACGTCTACGAGTCGCTGAGCATCGAGAACCCGGGCCTCGTGTTGCAGGTCCACCGGTCTTACCTGCAGGCCGGTGCGTCCGCGCTCAAGACCAATACTTTTGGCGCGAACGAAGCCGCGCTGGCGCGGCTCGGGATCGTCGGCCAGGCGGACGAGATCAACCGCGCCGCCGTCCGGTTGGCACGCGAGTCGATCGGGCAATTCGGCGCTTCCGAAGTCGGCGGCTCTCCGCAGCGGTTCGTGCTCGGTTCGCTGGGTCCGGTGTTCGTCGACGAGACCATCGAGCAGACCTACGGCTCGCAGTTGCGCGCGCTGATCGAAGCGGGTGTCGACGCCTTGCTGTTCGAAACGCTGGACTCTCTAGAGCGTGCGAGCGCGCTGGTGCGTTGCGCAAACCGCTTCGAGGCTTGCCCGCCGGTCGTGCTGCACATGTCGCTCCGGCAGCGGCGAAACGACGGAAGCTGGAACATCGATCCGGCCGCGTATGTCGCAGAGGCGGCCGCTGCGGGCGCGTCCGTGGTCGGCGTGAACTGCCTGGCTCCGTGGGAGGCCGAGGCGTTCGTGCGAGCGGCGCGAGAGGCCCCGGCGGTGAAGTCGGGCGCAGTGATGCTGTCGGCAATGCCGAACGCGGGCGGTTTCGAGCGGATTGGCCACCGCTTCATGTCCCGCGTGAATCCGGAGTTCATGGGCCGCACCGCCCGTACGCTCGCGGAGGACGGCGCGCGCTTGATTGGCGGCTGCTGTGAGGTTCACGCCGACCACATCCGCGAGATGAGTGCGTTCCTGAAGTCGAGACAGGCCGGAATTTCACAGCCGGTGCGTACCGGCGCCGAGCGCGAGCCGGTGGGCCCGGAGCGCAAGCGCGCCAACGGACCGTTTTCCGACAAGCTGTTTGCGGACGAGTTCGTCGTGAGCGTCGAGATGTTGCCGCCGCGCGGAACCGAGCCGAGGTTGCTACAGGCGAAGGCCGAGCTCGTGCAGGCGCTCGCAGCCGGCGGACAGGTGGACGCGGTCGATGTGACGGACGGCTCACGCGGGATTCCGCTGATGCCGCCCGGTGATTTCATCCAGGCGATCCAGGCGATCGCGCCGGATCTCGCGCAAACGCGACAGGTCGAGTTCATCCCGCATTTCACGGCTCGCGACCTGAACCTGATGGCGGTGCAGAGCCGGCTGATCGGCTATCACGCCCGCAACATCCACAACGTCTTGTTCATCACGGGCGACCCACCGAAGATGTCGCCCAGCTACCCGAGATCGACGGCCGTTTTCGATCTCGACTCCGTCCGCATGATCGAACTCGCGCATCGAAACCTGAATGCGGGAGTGGATTTCGGAGGGCAACCGCTGGGTCGTCAGCCGCAGCCGGAGACGCATTTCAGCATCGGAACTGGCTTCGAGCCGGAGTCACTGGATCCTGCGGGCGAGCTGGCGAAGCTGGAGCAGAAGCTCGCGGCCGGTGCGGATTACGTGATGACGCAGCCGGTATTCAACTGGGACGCGCTCGAGCAGTTGCAGGAGGTGCGCAAGCGATCGCGGATCCTCGTGGGTGTGCTGGTGCTCACGAGCCTCGCGCACGCAGAGCGATTTGCGCAGGTGCCGGGCGTGCGTGTGCCGCAGGCTGTGTTCGATCATTTCGCGCGATTTGCCGACGAGGCCGATCAGCGCAAGCTCGGATTGGAACTCGCGGTTTCGCACGCACAGCGCGTGATCGACGAAGGCTGGGCGGGCCTGTACCTGATGTCTCCCGCGTCGCCGCAGTCCCTGCCGCAGGTGTTGGAAGCGCTGCGACGCTAGGCGGCCCGTTCTTTGGCCGCTGCGGAGAGATCTCGCGACAAGTTATGCTGCAGCTTCTAGAAAACTAGCGCCGACCGGGCCGCCCTCTTGAAACCGTCCTGATCGCATCGCAACCCTCGAATGGTGTGCCATCGAGCATCTCTCCGGAAATGCAGGCCTCCGTGTCTCCTGGCTCGATGCCGGTGTTCTCGATTCGATAGTGGGAGAGGAGATTGGGGCTCGCGTCGCCGTTCGCGTCCAAGAGGTGGCCGCCCGCTTTGTGGGCCGGCGCGGCGGATGCCGGGCCGAAACGCAGCGTCGCGCGGTCGATCTGCGCGACATCGAAATCCGCCGCACCGAGAATCGTCACGTCGACCACACCGCGGCTCGCGAGGTTGATCGGGGCCGGTTCGCCCTCTGCCCGGATCGCGATTTCGACCGCTTGCGCGCCCGTGTATTCGGGGCCGAGGGCAACGATCTGCAAGGCGCCGCGACTCGTACCGCCGTAGATCAAGCCGTCGGCGATCGCCAGGCCGTTCCACTGTCCGCGTTCGCCCGGAAATCCGCCCCGCAAGACCGGCAGCAGCGGATCTTCGAGATCGTGGACGAGAAGCCCCCGTTTACCCGCGCTATAGGCGAAACCATCTTCGACGCGGATTGCCCGCCCACCGCCGTCTGCGTGGCTTACCGCGACGGGTTGCGTCGGGTCGGATACGTCGTAGGTGGAGAGAACCGAAAGCCAATTGTCGCCGATGTAGGCGTGATTTCCGGCCACATGGATACTCGATTCCTGGAGGCTCATCCGCTCCCCGTAGATCAGCGCTGGCTGTAGGGGATCCGAAACGTCGACAATGTAGAGTCCATTACAGGTCACGTAGGCGAGTTTTTCGACGACTGCGACGTCGGGAATCCAGCATTCGAAATGCGAATCCGTGAATTCGATGGCACTCAACACCGCGGGGGCCGTAGCGTTGGAGACGTCGACGACGCGCAGTGCGCGGAACGTATCGCGGCTGATTCCCCGGTCCACCACGTATGCGGTGGTTTCAACCAATTCCAGCTTCGCGGTATTGCCGGGGAGCGCCAGTGCACCCGCGGCCACCGGTGCGCTGGGATTCGCAACATCGAAGACCCTCAATCCATCCGTTCCCGCGGCGACGAAGGCGAGCCCACCCGCGAGTTCGACATCCCACGCAACGCCAGTGGTGTCGATCCCGCCGAGCAGGGAAGGTGCCGTGGGATCGGACACATCCATTGTTCGGAGGCCTTTTTCGTAATCGTCCCACCCGCGATCCTCTCCGATCGCGAGGTAGGCGACGTCGCCCGAAACCTCGACGTCGTTCACGCTAGCGGGGGGTGCGCTCGAGCCTTCCAGCTTGGTCCAGCCGACCTCGACCGGCGTATCCCGAACGGACAGGTCGACGATATCCACTCGATCGTGCTGCACGTGATACGCATGATCACCGTAGACCGCCAAAGCATACGAAGGCTCATCGCTCGAGATGACCGAACCGCGACGAAAGGGCGCAGCTGGATTGGAGATGTCGACGACGGTCACGCCCAGATCGCCCAGGTACGCAGAGTCACCGGCGATTTCGAGCGTCCTTCCGGTACCCGCGCTGTGGCTCACCTTGAAGGGGTTGGCGGGATCCATCACATTGATCACTTCGAACCCGTACCAATCGCCGGTCGCGAGATCGAACTTGGGCCAGATGGAGGCCGCATAGAGGAAGCCTCCCACCACCTCGGCCGCCTCGGCGTAGAGCGAGGGGAGGATTGCGACGGTTACGGGCGATGCGGGGTTCGAAACATCGATGATCTCCAGATCTTCGCCCGCGGAGTAGACCACCCCTTCGACCGCTTCGATGTCGGTCCAGAACGATATGTAGCGTTCCGACACCTGGACGGGTGAAGCGGGATTCGAAACGTCGATCACGCGGAACACGGACCCACAGTGGTCGGGGTTGGGGTCTCGCGGGACGCAAAACTGATCCAGGAGGTAGGCGACGTTTCCGACGACTTCCACATCCGCTGCCTTGTACACGGTGTCGAATGAACCCATCTCGACCGGCGCGGTCGGATCGGAGACGTCGATGATCCGCAGTTTTCCCGCAAAGGCATCTTCGGTGATGTACGCGAGCCCGCCCACCACCTCCACGTCATCGGCTCCACGCGGAGTGTCGAAAGATCCGATTTCCACGGGCGCGGTGGGGTTCGACAGGTCCAGGATGGTCAGGGTTGGAGGAGCGCCGGGGTACGTACGCTCGGCGGCGACGACGTAAGCGAGCCCGCCTGCGATTTCGATATCCCGACCCCGAAAAATGGGAAGATCTCCGGCGAGTACCAGAGCGCTCGCCGAAAATGGCACGAGGATGGCAGTCGAGACCAAAAGGAACAGAGCGCCAATCCGCGACATCAACACAGCCTCTCCTCTCTTTGCGGTCTCGCTTGCCGGATTGGACACGTCCGCTGCGAAATCGCGCGCGCGGCGAAGGGACTCGCTCGCCGCCGGGCGTTGGGTGGCCGTCTCCGGGATGTCCCTGCGAGTTCGAGCGTCGACACCACTGCGGGATCAAGCCGACCCGGCGATGCCCAGATCTTGAACTCATCGGTCGAGCTTTGCAAGCTGGATTTCATCCCCGCGCTACGCGAAGACGAGGTCGCTGCTCGGGGGTTGGATTCTTACGGCTGTGCTGGGGCGGGGCGCTGCGGGCGGCCGCGCGCGAGCATGCGCAGCCCCTCGTAGACCACCCAGAAGTCGAGCGCGAGGATCAGGCTGCCGATTCCCGCGAGCAGCCACTGTTGCTCGAAGTTCGCGAAATAGCCGCGGAGTTCGCCGAACATCGCGATGGCGGTTGCCACCCCGACGAAGAGCATCGGGGCGAGCGTGTAGCGGATCGGCCGACCGAGTTTTTGCAGCCAGACCGAGACGATCAACAGGGTCACCGAAGCCACCAGTTGGTTGGTGGTGCCGAACAGCGGCCAGAGGATCAGGCCGCCCTTGCCACCCGCCTGGGTGACGGCGAGCAGCAGCGCTGCCGCGATGCCGACGCAGCCCGCGATGTAGCGGTTGGTGAGGGGGCGCACGCCGTAGCTCTCGGCGAGTTCCGCGATGATCAGGCGTTGGATGCGCGCGCCGGTATCCAGCGAGGTCGCCGCGAACGCGATCACCATCACCGCGATGAAGTTCTTGGCCTCTTCGAGCGGGATGCCGAGCGATGCGACGAAGGTGCCGCCGCCGCTCACGAAGGCGTCGAGTTTGGCGCTAAGGCCCGACGCCTCGCCCCAGCTCGAGTAGTGGGCCGACCAGTCGCCGACCGACGCAAAGCCGGCCGTCGCCGCGAGCACGGCGAGCAGTCCGAGCGCACCCTCGCCGAGCATGCCCCCGTAGCCGATCGCCTTGGCGTCGGTCATGCAGCCGACCTGTTTCGAGGTGGTGCCCGACGACACCAGGCCGTGGAAGCCGGAGATCGCCCCGCACGCGATCGTGATGAACAGGAACGGAAGCATCGGCGGCGCACCCGGGGGCGCGGCGTTGACGGCCGGGGCCTGGATGGTCGGATGCAGCACCACCAGGCCCAGCGTGAGCAGCCCGAGGCCGGTGATGAGCTGGTGCGAGTTCAGGTAATCGCGCGGTTGCAGCAGCAGCCAGACCGGCAGCACCGATGCGACGAGCGAGTAGAGCAGCAGGATCCAGACCCAGGCGGTGACGGAGACGTCGCCGATCGCGGGGAATGTGGCCGCGAAGCGGTTGCCGTAGAGAATCGCGGCGATCAGCAGTGCGTAACCGACGAGGGACGGCCAGAGGATTGGAACCCCGCGTCGTCGGACCAGCCAACCCAACGCGACCGCCACCGCGATCTGGACGTTGATCGGAAAGATCGAGCCGGGGTTGCTGACGAAGAGGGTGCCGATGATGAATGCGAAGACCGCGAGCACGACCCAGATCAGGATCGAGATGATCACGAGAAACGCGGTCCGCGCCCGCGGGCTCACGACGAGGCCCGCGATCTGGCCCATCGAACTGCCCCGGTGTCGCAGGCTGATCACGAGCGCCGAGAAATCGTGGACGGCGCCCATGAAGACGGTGCCGACGACGACCCAGATCAGCGCGGGCAGCCAGCCCCAGATCACCGCGATGGCGGGGCCGACGATCGGGGCCGCACCCGCGATCGAGGTGAAGTGGTGACCCCAGAGAACGTGCTTCGGGGTGGGGACGAAATCGATGCCGTCTTCGAGTTCGCGCGAGGGCACGGGTTCGTCGGCCGAGAGCTTGAAGATCACCCGGCTGAGAAAGCGCGCGTAGAAGCGATAGCCGAGTGCGAAGGCCGCGAACGCGATCGCTGCGAGGAGAGCGGCGTTCACCGGCGCGCGCTCCAGAAACGCCGGATCACGCCCGCCAGCACGAGCGCGCACACGGCGCCGCTCATGTCGAGCACCACGTCCGATACGGCGCCGGTGCGGCTTCGCGCCAGGATCTGACGGCCCTCGTCGACGACCGCTACGGCGAGGGTCAATGCGAGGCTCGCCGCCGCGAGCCAGACCGGCGATCGATTGAAGACCAGGCGAAACGCGCGCAGTGCGAGTAGCGCGAGAATCGCGTAGACGACGAAATGGCTGAGCTTGCGGATCGCAAAATGCGCGCTCGCAAGCCAGCTGGCGTCTGCATCGGGAAACAGCCAGCGGAGCAGGGGGACGATGATGTGCGAAGTCTCGTTCGCCGAAAACGAGTCGGTCGCGAAGATCTGTACGATGGCAATCCACGCCACCACCCAGAACCAAGCGAGTGCGATCTCGCTTCGCGATCGGTTGCCCGGCTGCAAATCGTCCCCCGTGCTGCGCGGCGATGGACGCCGAGCGGCCGGAGCATAGCGGTCCGTCAGGCGCGGTATCCTCCCGCCGCGATGCGCCCGCTCTCGATCGGAATCGTCTACGAATTGCTCGGCAGCTACCCGATGCAGCCGGGCGACCCCCCGGATTCAGACGCCGAGTACGAACCCGAAGAGACCATCGAGGCCCTCGAAGCGGCGATCGGGCGGCTCGGGCATCGCGCGCTGCGAATCGGCAATCCCGAGGACCTGCTCGCACGAATGGGGCAGGGCGAACTGCCGACCCTCGACGCAGCGCTCAACATCGCCGAAGCGCGCGGCGGACGAAATCGCGAAGCCTGGGCGCCCGTGCTGCTCGAGATCGCGCAGGTTCCGAGGCTCGGTTCGGATGCGCTCACCCTCTCGCTCACACTCGACAAATACTGGGCCGCAAGCATCGTTTCGCGCGCGGGGGTGCCGGTGCCCGCGCAGTTCGTCGCGGCATCTGTGTCCGATCTGAAAACGTCTGCAATTTCATGCCCTTTCCCGCTATTTGTGAAACCTCGGTGGGAAGGCGCTGCGAAGGGGATTCGCGCCAGTTCGAAGGTGCTCGATGGGGCTTCGCTCGCGAGCGAAGTGGAGCGCATTACGCGCGATTACCGGCAGCCCGCGCTGATCGAAGAATTCCTGCCCGGTGCCGAATACACGGTGACGGTGGTGGGCAACGATCCGCCGCGCGCGCTGCCGGCCGTGCAGCGCGCGCTCGAAGCCGACAGCGGAATCGGTGTCCACGCGATCGCGGACGAAGCGCCGAGCGCGGGCTGGCAGACCCGCGTCCCGGGCGATTTCGACGCCGAGCTCGAGGCCGAACTCGCCGATCTCGCGATTCGCAGCTACGCGGAACTCGAATGCCTCGACTTCGCGCGCGCGGATTTTCGGCTCGACGCAGCCGGCCGCCCGCGCTTTCTCGAGATGAACCCGCTGCCGACCTTTGCGCCGGACGGCACCTTCGGCGTGCTGGCCGAACTCGAAGGCCGCCCCCTCGACGCCCTGCTCGCCGACGTGATCCGCGCTGGACTCGAGCGCTTGGGGTTCTCGTGAGATCGGGTGTCGCGTGACGCGGGTCGCTGAGCGGGCTCCCGCGGGTTTGAAATTCAGCATACTCCGGGCAGGGGGGAGCCGTTGAGCGATTCAGCCGATCAACCGCTGCGAAGACCTCGCTTCGCAGCGGCAGCGGTCCTGCTCGCGGCGAGCGTCCTGCTCTCCAAGGTGTTGGCTTTCGTGCGCGAGGCGGTGCTCGCGGATCGCGTCGGCGCCGGGCCCGAGATGGACGCCTACAGTGCGGCGTTCCAGATCCCCGATCTGCTCAATTACTTCCTCGCGGGTGGGGCGCTCTCGATTGCGTTCATTCCGATCTACACGCGGGTGCGCGGGCGCGACGGCGAGGCGGCCGCGGGGCGACTGTTTGCACTGGTGCTCGGAAGCGTCGGCGGCATCGCGGTGCTGGCCACGCTGCTCTTGTGGTGGTGGGCGGACGCGTTGATCGCACTCCAATTTCCGCGCTTCGATCCAGCCACCCAGGCGTTGACCGTGCATCTGACGCGAATCGTCTTGCCCGCGCAGATCTGCTTCGTGGCGGGCGGGATCGTGCGCGCGGTGCTGATGGCGCGGGACCGTTTCGCGACCCAGGCGCTGACCCCCGTGCTCTACAACCTCGGCATCATCGCGGCGGGGCTCGCTTTTGCAGGAAGCCTCGGCGTCGAGGGATTCGCCTGGGGCGCGCTCGGGGGGGCGGTGATCGGAGCCCTGCTCGTGCCGCTCGCGGACGCACACTGGGGGGCCCGGCTTCAACTCCGGCTGCGCATCGCACCGCTGGATCCCGACCTCTGGCGCTACCTGCTCGTGGCCGCACCGCTGATGCTGGGCCTCAGTCTGCTGACCGTCGACGAGTGGTACGAGCGCTGGTTCGGTGCGCTGCTCGAGCCCGGCACGGTCGCGCACCTGCGTTACGCGCGTCAGCTGATGTTGGCGCCGGTCGCGGTGGCCGGACAGGCGATCGCGATGGCCGCGCTCCCGACGCTCTCGCGGCTCTGGTCGGAAAAGCGGATCGACGAACTCGACGCGACCGTGCTCAACACCCTGCGCGCGGGTTTCTGCCTCGCGGCACTCGGCGGCGCTGCGCTGTTCGCGCTGGCCGAGCCGCTCGTCGCATTCGTCTACCAGCACGGCCGCTTCACGCCGGCCGACACCGAGGTCGTCGCCGCGCTGCTGCGCGTCCTCAGCTTCGCGGTGCCGGGCTGGATCCTGCAGCAGATTGCGGTGCGCGCGTTCTTTGCGCGCGGCGACACCTGGCGGCCGATGCTGCTCGCGACCGCGGTTGCGCTGCTCGCGATCCCGCTCTACCTCGCGCTCGGTCCGCGCTTCGGTGCGGAAGGCCTCGCGGCTGCGGGCGTGATCGCGATGAGTGGCAACGCGTTGCTCACGCTCGTCTACGCGCGTCGACTCCACGGTGCGCCGCGGCTCGTGCCACTCGCGAATACCGCACTTCGCGCGCTCTTGATCGCGGCGATCGCCGCACTCGCGGCCGCGCTCGCGATCGAGACCTGGGTGATGGCTGCGGCCTCACTGCTCCAACTCGCGGTCGGCGGTCTCGCGTTCGCAGTCGTCGCGCTGCTCGGCGCCCGCCTGCTCGGTGACCCGCCGATCCGCGAGGCCGTCGCGCGAGTCGCGTCACTGCGCCGAAGATCGGGCCGATCGAGCGGGTGATACCTTCCGGCACCATGAGCTGGGATTTCTGGATCGACCGCGGGGGCACGTTCACCGATTGCATCGGGCGCGCGCCCGACGGCGCGATTCACGTCTTCAAGCTGCTTTCTTCCGATACCGCGCCGGTCGAGGGCATCCGGGCGATCCTCGAGCGCGCGGGCGCGATCGAAGCCGGCGCCGCGCTGCCCGCCGCCAACCTGCGACTCGGGACCACGGTGGCGACCAATGCGCTGCTCGAGCGGCGCGGCGCGCGCACGTTGCTGGTGGCGAGCCGCGGACTCGGCGACGTGCTCGAGATCGGCACCCAGGAGCGGCCGGATCTCTTCTCGCTGCAGATCGAGAAGCCCAAGCCGCTGCACGAGCGGGTGATCGAAGTCGGCGGCCGCGTGAGCGTCGACGGCGAGGTGCTCGAAGCCTTCGACGAAGCGGCCGTGCGGCGCGCCTTGGCAGACGCGCGTGCGAGCGGGATCGACTCGGTCGCGATCGCGCTGATCCACGCCTACGCGCACCCCGCGTTCGAGCAGACGCTGCTCGCGCTCGCCGAGGACGCCGGCTTTGCCTACGTGAGCTGCTCCCACGAAGTGGCCCGCGAGATCGGTCTGCTCGCCCGCTCCGAGACCGCGGTGGTCGACGCCTACCTCACGCCACTCTTGAGAAATCACGTGAAGGAATTGAGCGAAGCCCTCCCGAACGCTCGGCTTCGCTTCATGCAGTCTTCGGGCGGATTGACCGACGCCGCGCGTTTCAGGGGTCCGACCGCACTGCTCTCGGGCCCGGCCGGGGGCGTGGTCGGGGCGGCTCGGGTCGCGGCCGCCGCGGGCTTCGAGCGCGCGCTGGGGTTCGACATGGGCGGCACCTCCACGGATGTCTCGCTGCTGCGCGCGGGCGAAGTCGATCGCTGTTTCGAGACCCTCGTCGCGGGCGTGCGGGTGAAGGCGCCGATGATGCGGGTGCATACCGTCGCGGCCGGGGGCGGATCGCTTTGCCGCTTCGACGGCATGCGGCTGCTGGTCGGACCCGAGAGCGCTGGCTCGCTACCGGGACCGCTGTGTTACGGGCGCAGCGACCCGAGCGGCAAGCCGCTCGCGAGCGAGCCGGCCCTGACCGACTGCAACTACGCGCTCGGCCGCGTGCAGCCCGACCGCTTTCCGTTCCCGCTGGTCGGCGAGCCCGTGGGGCGGGCGCTCGACGCGCTCGCCCGGCGACTGCAGGCGGAGGGCTTCGATCTCGATGCCGATGGTGTCGCCGCGGGCTTCGTCGAGATCGCGAACGCGAGCATGGCCCGGGCGATCGCCGAAGTGTCGGTTGCGCGCGGGGTCGACCCGCGCGACTGCGCGCTGGTGGGATTTGGCGGCGCAGCCGGTCAGCACGTCTGCGCGATCGCGCGCGAGCTCGGCATCCGAACGGTGCTGCTGCATCCGTTGGCGGGCATTCTCTCCGCCTACGGGATCGGCGTTGCGGATACCAGTTGGGACGGCCAGCGCGACGCGGGCCGCGTTGCGCTCTCCGCCGCGGGCGAGCCGTCCGCCGCGGTTCGCGCGCAGTTGGAGCAACTCGAAAGCGAGGGCGTGCGAGCGCTCGCCGAGGAGGGTTTCGGCGCGGAAGAGCTGCGCGTCGAGCACCTGCTCGATCTCCGCTACCTCGGCACCGAGACGCCGCTCTCGGTGCCCGCACCCGAGGGCGGCCCCGCACTCGCGGGCGGTAACTGGGCGGCCGCATTTGCCGCCCGGCACCAGGACCGTTTTGGCTACACGCGCCCGGGCCGCGCGATCGAGGTTGCGACCGCTCGGGTTCGGGTGAGCGCTCGTTCCAGAACACCGCTCGAACCCTCCGCTGTGGATTCGGCCGACGCAGCGCAGCCGCCTGCGAGCGAAGCGGCCGCACTGCGGCGCGAGCGGGTCTGGTTTCCGGGCGTGGGCCGGGTCGAGGTGCCGGTCTTCGAGCGCGAGTCGCTCGCGCCGGGGGCAGCGCTGCGCGGCCCCGCGATCGTGCTCGAGGACACCGGCACGATCGCGCTCGATCCCGGCTTCGTGGCGCGTCTGCGCGGCGACGGAATTCTCGTACTCGAAGACGAGGCGGGCGCAGCGCGGCCCGATCCGCTGGATCTCTCGCAGCCGGATCCGATTCGGCTCGCCGTGTTCGGCAACCGCTTCATGTCGATCGCCGAACAGATGGGTGCGGTGCTTCGCAATACATCGGTGTCGACGAACATCAAAGAGCGCCTCGACTACTCGTGCGCGGTCTTCGACGGCTCGGGTGGGCTGGTCGCGAATGCGCCGCACATTCCCGTCCACCTCGGCGCGATGGCAGAGACCGTGTGTTACGTGCGCGCGGCGTTTCCAGAACTCCGTCCCGGGGATGTGGTGATCACCAACGATCCCGCCCACGGGGGCTCGCACCTGCCCGACGTGACCGCGGTGACGCCCGTCTTCTGTGGCGATGCGACCCCCGCGTTCTTCGTCGCGAGCCGCGGTCATCACGCGGACATCGGCGGGCTGACGCCGGGCTCGATGCCCGCGGACTCGCGCACGCTCGAGGAGGAGGGCGTCGTATTGCGCGCGTTTCTCGCGGTGAGCGAGGGGCGCTTCGAAGAGAAACGCCTGCGCGCAGAACTGACCAGCGCGCGCTACCCGGCCCGCAGGCCAGACGACAACGTCGCCGAGTTCGAGGCGATGGTGGCTGCCAACCAGGCCGGAGTGGCACTGCTCGAAGAGTTCGTCGCCGAGCGCGGGCGTGCCGCGGTCGAGATCACGATGGCGCAGATCCAACGCGCGACCGCCCAGAAGGTCGCGCGCGAGATCGGCCGGTTGCCCGATGGCGTGCACGAATTCGCCGACGCGCTGGACGATGGGACGCCCGTCTGCGTGGCGCTGACGATCGAAGGCGAGCGCATGCGGATCGACTTCGCGGGCACGGGGGCTGCGCTGGAGGGCAACCTCAACGCGCCGCGCGCCGTCGTGCAGGCGGCGGTGATCTACGTGCTGCGCGCATTGGTCGCCGAGCGGATCCCGCTCAACGGCGGCTGCCTGGATCCCGTTGAGATTGCGGTGCCCGCGGGCTCACTGCTCGACCCGCCGCCGGGCGCCGCGGTCGTCGGCGGCAACGTCGAAACCTCCCAGCGCATCGTCGACGTGCTGCTCGGCGCGCTCGGGAAGGTCGCCGCGAGCCAGGGGACGATGAACAACGTGGCGTTCGGCGACGCGAGCTTCGGCTACTACGAGACGATCGGCGGTGGAGCTGGCGCGGGGGAGGGCTTCGACGGCGCCTCGGGCGTCCATACCCACATGACCAACACGCGCATCACGGATGCGGAGGTGCTCGAAGCCAGGCACCCCGTTCGCTTGCTGCGCTTCGCGCTGCGGCGTGGCTCGGGGGGTGCGGGCCGCTGGCGGGGAGGGGACGGCCTCGAGCGCCACTACGCGTTCTGCGCGCCGGTGACCGTCTCGCTGCTCGGCGAGCGTCGGACGATCGCACCCTGGGGGCTCGCGGGTGGCGAACCCGGCGCGCGCGG
>JAHEEJ010000306.1 GCA_024640705.1 Deltaproteobacteria bacterium | reverse complement strand
CGGTACCTCTATCGCAACGCCCCGCTGTGGATCACCACCGAAAAAGACGCCATCCGGATCAATCCCGACTGGATCGGCCGCGCAGATGTGCGCGTGCTATCCATCAAACTGGAAGTCGAGCGGGAAGGGTCGCTGCTGGATTGGTTGGAGGCGAGCTTGCGCCAACCGGCAGGGGATGCGGATCGTGCAAATGAGGCGGGGGCAACCAGCGGATCCGCAGGGGAGGGGTCGTGATTTTGAGTATGACCGGATTCGGCCGAGCATCCACGCGCCTGGGGTCGCTCGGCTTCGAGATCGAAGTGCGGTCCGTGAATCACCGTCACCTCGACGCGCGCGTGCGTGTGCCGCGCATTCTTTCGAGCTGCGAGGCCGATCTGCGCGCGCGGATCCAGCAGAGGATCAGTCGCGGAAAGGTCGATTTGACCCTTGCGACGTCGGATGACAGCTCGGTGTCGGCTCGCGTGGAGGTCGATCGGGGCGTCGCTGAAGAGTACGGTCGCGCTGCCCGCGATTTGGCTGGCATCGACGCGGTCGAGGGCTCTTTGACGGTCGATACGCTGATCGGGCTTCCGGGCGTCGCGCGCCTGGCGGAGCCCGAGCTTCCGCTCGACGAGCTTCTCGACGCGCTGCTCGGTGGCGTCGACGAGGCCCTCGATGCGCTCGTGGCGATGCGGGCCTCGGAGGGCAAGGCGATCGAGCGGGATCTGCTGTCGCGGCTCGATCGGGTGGAATCCCTGGCGGATTCGATCGAGCAGCGATCGGAGCTGGTTGGCGACGTGGTTCGCGACCGCTTGAGGAAGCGAACCGAGCAGCTCCGGTTGGAGACCGGATTGCTCGACGAGGCCCGGCTCCATCAGGAAATCGTGATGGCGGCCGATCGCCTCGACGTGACCGAGGAGATCGTTCGGCTGCGCAGTCACATCGAACAGTTTCGCGAGATCGTGCAGTCGGCGGGAGTCGACGCCCCCGTGGGTCGACGGCTGGAATTCCTGCTGCAGGAATTTGGCCGCGAGACGAACACGATCGGCTCCAAGGGCAGCGACGCACCGATCGCTCACGATGTCGTGGAGCTCAAGGCCGAGCTCGAGCGCATCCGCGAGCAGGCGCTGAACATTGAGTAGCCGGGTCCTGCTGAATATCGGCTACGGCAATTTCGTGGTCGCAGCCCGGGTGGTGTCGATCGTCTCGCCACAATCGGCACCGATGAAGCGCCTGCGCGAGGAGGCCGCCAGCCGCAACAAGCTGGTCGACGCCACCCAGGGTCGTCGCACCCGTTCCATCATCATCACGGATAGCGACCACGTGATTCTTTCCGCCATCAACCCGGACACCGTTGCGGCGCGCTTCGTCCACGAGGGACCGCTCGGGAGCGAGGAGTGAGCGAGAACGGGACCGGGCAGGGGATCCCTTTCGTGGTCGCCGCACCCTCGGGAACCGGAAAGACCACGGTCTGTCGGATGGTGGTGGAGCAAGAGGACCGGATTTCGTTTTCGATCTCGCATACGACGCGTCGGAAACGCGACGGCGAAGTCGATGGTCGGGACTATTGCTTCGTCGACGAGCCGGAGTTTCGCCGCCTGGTGGCCGAAGATGCGTTCCTGGAGTGGGCGGAGTACAACGCAAACCTCTACGGCACCAGCTGGGAGGCGATCGATCGCGGCCTCGCGGGTGGCCGCGACGTGCTGCTCGAGATCGAGGTGCAAGGAGCCCGGCAGGTGCGCACGCGGCGCTCCGATGCCCGATTGATCTTCCTGCTGCCCCCATCGATGCTGGAGCTCGAGCGCCGACTGCAGGGGCGAGGCACGGATTCCCAGGACGAGATTCGCCGACGGCTCGAAGTGGCGAAGCGCGAGCTGGAAGCGATCTGCGACTTCGATTATGCGGTGACCAACGACGAACTCGACGTTTGTGTGGCGAACGTGCTGGCAATCATTCGCGCGGAGCGCGACGGATCGGCCGACGCGTTGCGGGAAAGGTTCTCCCCCGCGCTGGCCGAAAAGAAGTTTCGAGACCCGCGCGTCCCCCCGGCTTGAGGGAAGAGCCTCGGTTCCAGGGACGCCTCCGAGTTGGATGGACGCCCGGGGAGCAGTTGGTTATTTTTGTGCAAGCACCTGATCTTTAAGGGGAATCTCGCGTCGGATGCTCCGGTTCAACGACATCGCTGACCGCATTCTGGAGTACAACGCCTCGTGCGACCTCGCGCTGCTGCAGCGCGCCTACGTGTTCACCGCCAAGGTGCACGAAGGCCAGGAGCGGCTTTCCGGCGAGCCCTACCTCGTCCACCCGCTCGAAGTCGCGGGAGTCCTGGTCGAAATGCGGATGGACGATGTCACGGTGGCGGCCGGCTTGCTCCACGACGCGGTCGAAGACACGCTCACGACCATCGAGGAGATCGAGCGGCTATTCGGCGAAGAAGTCGCCTTCGTGGTCAACGGCCTCACGAAGATCGCCAAGATCGAGTTCACCTCCGCGCGCGAGCGCCAGGCCGAGAATTTCCGGAAGATGCTGGTCGCGATGTCCAAGGACATCCGCATTCTGGTCATCAAGCTCGCCGACCGATTGCACAACATGCGGACCCTCGACTTCATGTCCGACGATTCGCGCAACCGCATCGCACAGGAAACGCTCGACATCTACGCGCCGCTCGCGCACCGGCTCGGCATCCACTGGATGAAGCAGGAGCTCGAGGCCCTGGCGTTTCGCGCCCTTCATCCCGATGCGGTCAGCGAACTCGAAAGGCGCCTGTATCCGCAACGTCAGGCGCGCGAGGCCTACATCGAGGAAGTGATCGGTGTGCTGTCGTCTCGTCTCCAGGGTGCTGGAATCAACGCGACCATCACGGGCCGGCTGAAGGAATTGTCTTCGATCCACGCGAAGATGGAGAGTCAGGCGCTCAGTTTCGACGAGATCTACGATGTGATCGCTTTTCGGATCATCACCGCGGATGCTACCGAGAACGTCTACGCGACTCTGGGGATCGTTCACGCGATCTGGCGGCCCGTGCCGGGGCGCTTCAAGGATTATGTTGCGCTGCCCAAGCCCAACGGATACCAGAGCCTACACACGACCGTGATCGGCCCCTACGGTGAGCGGATGGAAGTGCAGATCCGGACGGAAGAAATGCATCGAAATGCAGAGTTCGGGATCGCCGCCCATTGGAAGTACAAGGAGGGGCATGCAGGCGATCCGGACGACGCCAAGTTTGCCTGGTTGCGGCAGTTGCTCGAGTGGCAGCGGGACGTCGCAGACCCGCACGAGTTCATCGATACCGTCAAGGTCGACCTCTTCCCCGACGAGGTATTTGTTTTTTCTCCGAAAGGAGACGTCATCAACCTGCCAAAGGGCGCGACGCCACTCGATTTTGCCTACGCGATCCACAGCGAAGTCGGATCTCATTGCGCGGGCGCCCGCGTGAACGGGAAGATGGTGCCGCTGCGGCATCGGCTGATGAACGGTGACACCGTCGAGGTGATCACGAGCCCCGCACAGTATCCGCGCAAAGATTGGTTGGAGTTCGTCGTCTCGGGGCGCGCCAGAGGTCGGATTCGACATTCGATCCGCGCCACGGAGCGCGAGCGCAGCCGCGAGCTCGGTCGAGAGATCCTGGATCGCGAGCTGAGAAAGCGCGGAATGTCGCTGCCTCGATTGCTCGAAGGGGAGGAACTGGCCGAGTTGGCGGCGAAAGAGGTCCACGGTCCGGTGGATGCGCTGTTCGGTGCGATCGGCTACGGGCGTACCAACGCCGTCGATATCGTGCGCAAGTTGCGCGGCGAAGAAGCACCCGAGCCCGAGCCCGAGCGCAAGACCGCCAGGTTACGGGGCTTGTTTCGGCGCCAGGCGAAGTCCGCTTCGACGGGCATCCGCGTCAGTGGACAGCCCGATGTGCTGGTGCGTTTCGGGCGCTGTTGCGCGCCCTTGCCTGGCGACGACGTCGTCGGGTTCGTTACGAGAGGTCGGGGAGTGACGGTACACGTGAGGGATTGTCCCCGGGTCTACGAATTGGATCCCGCTCGACGGATCGATGTGGACTGGGAATCGGAAGCGGCGATGCCGCATTGCATCAAGATGCGCGTTCGATCCAACGATCATCCGGGCCTGCTCGCGAAAGTCACCAAGACGATCTCGGCCGCTGGCGTGAATATCGGCGCGGCGCGGGTTTCGACCACCTCTGACCAGAAGTCGCTGCAGACATTCGACCTCTGGGTCACCGATGTCGGGACGCTCAACGTCGTCATGAAGCAGATCGGGAAGATCAAAGGCGTGATCTCTGTCGATCGCTTGCGAAGTTGAACCCCGTATCCGCTGCGCGGGCGTGGGCTTTCCCACCCCGGCTCACGGTGATTCGGATCCCCAGCACCAATTGCCACTGCTAGACGAAGAGATCTCGCCCTTTCGTTGAGCCGGCCCAACTGGCGGGCAGACGCGCTGCGGGCTGCCCTGCTGCGCAATGGCTGCCCACTTCGGTTCCGCCCTCGGGGAAAAT
>JAHEEJ010000305.1 GCA_024640705.1 Deltaproteobacteria bacterium | reverse complement strand
CGGCCTTCTGTTTGCTCAATGCAGTGTTCGTTCACCGGCGCTTTCGGCGACTTTTGGTGGACACTAAATTCCGATTCCCCAGGTTGCCGCCACATCGATTCCGTATGCCGACTCGAGGCGGCTGAGGTCGTCGTGCAGCGCCTCGGCGATATCCGCTCGCTCCGACGGTGTTAGCCGCTGCCGCACGTCGAGTTTGCGGCCTGTCGAGCGAAGGATTGCGCGGCGCAATTGGATCGGGATCAGGTGTCCCATCCGACGAAGGGCTTCTACGTTGCGGATCCGGTTCCACAATGGGTTTTCGATATAGTGGTCCGAAGCGCGATTGTGTGAGCGGTGATCCGTGAGTTGGAAACTCGGGTCGATTTCCAGGAACTCGCAGACCCGCCTGAGTTCTTCGGCGGGCGCCTTTTGAAACTCCTCCAGGATCAGCAGCAAAATCCGCTCCCGCCCAAATTGCGCCGCGTAGGCGTCGAGCTGCATCGCATAACGAGAGACATTGAGGGCGTGATCGGAGATGCCTCCCTCGATGGGTTTCGTCCAGCCGGCGTAGAGGCCGTGGTAGATGTGGGATTCGATCCGATCGATTGGGTTTCGCATGCAATAGATGAAGCGAAAGTCGAGATCGGGAAATTGCGCAATGCGCTCTGCGCAGTTTGGGTTGGTGGGCATCTTCGTGTAGTTGACGGAGGCCTCGATTGCGATGGTGTGCGCAGCGGGCTTCCAATCCCAGAGTGAGAAATAACTTTGCGGGTCATCGGGTCGGAAATCGTCGCTCGAGAAGTAATTGGGCTCCTTGGTTCGACAGGGCGCGACTTCCGGGTGGGCGGCGAGATAGTTGAACAGGCTCGTGGTTCCGCACTTCATCGCGCCCACGATGAGCCCAAATCGGTCGGGTGACGGTGCGGTGGTCTTCATGCCGCTAGCCCCGTAAGTGCAGTCGTTCGAATATTTGATCCATCAGAAACCGAAGCTCGAGGCGCGCCAATGCGAACCTGCCAATGCTTCGATTGGGTCGTTGCGCGCTGAGATGATCCAGGATTTCTGAAACCGGTACGAACCAACCGGGCTTCGCTGCGATGTAGCGCAAGATCTCATCCACACCGGGGTCGAGTCGCCCGTTCGACACGTAACCTCTCTTGCCAAAATGGGTCGAGAGGATGCAGATCCCGCCCTCGGCTTCCAGCCGATCGATCGCGCTCCGGGTAATCCGGCGTCGAAAGACTTCTGGGGTCGGTGCGTCGCTGGTCGAGAACCAGTTCTGGACGTAGGGGGTGCTGGACACCGCGTAGGGCATTTCGGGATTGAACGAGAGCGCGTTGAGCGATGTGAAGGTGAAATTGCGCACGTAGCGAAACCGCTCTCGGCAGACGTCGCCCCAGAAGAATTCCGACCCCTCGACTTCGCCGCAGTAGTGGCCGTTTCGCCGATCCCTGTCGACCGCGCGCACCAGCCAGCGGAAGAGCGGAGTGCGAAATCGCTCAACCCCCCAATAGACATTCTCGCGGTTCTCACCGTGATTGGCGTAGAGTTGTAGTTTGGTGTCGAAATGGCGATCCAGGAATTCGAACCCACGAAGGGTCCGCTCCCGCTTGCTCGGCTCCATCGTCGCGCCGTGACTCGCGAGTTCGAATCCATCGGCGACGAGTTGTTGGACGTAGCTCAGATACTCCGGCCGCTGGAGGGTTTCGGCGGCGAAGTATTCCTGGCTCCCTTCCGGGCAATCCAGCGGCCAGACGGTCTTGGTCGTGCGAAATCCATACTCGCGCAGCCGGTCGTAGACCGGGACGACATTCTCGAATGTTGCGTCATCCGTGTCGTCGAGGATGGTAAACGCAAAGCGCCGGCCGTTGGGAAACTGCATGGATGTACCATAGCGGCGTTCGAAACGCCGTTCATGATCAAAGTTTGACAGAAGGGCCTCTTGTCCCGCCGGTGCACGGCCGCGCAGGCGTCACGAAAATTTTCGGAGCGTACGCAGCGTAAACTCCAGACGCTCACCCGCGAGCGTCTTTTCGGTCGAAAGGGTAAGCAGTCGATCGGAAAATTGTTGGGCACCGGGTGTTTCCGTTTTCCCGACCCGGTGAGGCTGGAGCGCTTTCACGCGTTCCAGTGGACCGGGATACATCCGCGTGGCACCAACCGGTGCCAGAGCGTGAAGTGCGTCGTTGCGGGCCGCAGCGCTCGGTGCGAGCACTCCGAGTCGCGGATAGACGGCGATGTCTCCGTCCGCTGCGAGGAGCGGCGAAAAATCCGTCTCGAGTGAAATTCGCTCAGCCAGCGCCGCGGCGCGCCGCGCGCGGGCGCGATTTGCGGCCTCGAATTCTGGAAGCACAGCGGCGGCAAGGCAGACGGCTGCGCCATCGATTCCGCCGCGTTCGAAATTCGGGTCGTAGCGGGTTTCACCGATCCCGAGTGCTGGGATCGCCGCGAGCCAGCGAAAAATCGGCGGGAGAAGCGCGAGGTTGAACGCGGCCGCACGAACCAGCGCGCGGAGAGGGTTGGGGGGAGCGGCAGCCGGAGCGCTTGAAGCGGCGGGTCCCTCGGAGCCGACCCAGGCGAGCGCTCCGCCACCCAACGCAGAGAGCGGTTTGCCCCGACCAAAACTCAGCACCCCGACTTCTCCGCGACTGCCGACCGGCCCTTCTGCGGAGCGAGCGCCGAGAGACTGGGCGGCATCGTCCACGAGCGCGACACCTCGGGCATCCAACAGTTCGCGCAATCTCGCGACGGGTTCGGGAACCCCGAACAGGTTGCTGACGACCAGCGCCGCCGCGCGCTCCAGCGGTAATTGCGCCAGTGCATCCGGATCGACGCGGCCATCGAGTCCGATCTCGACGAGACGGACCCGAAGCCCGGCTGCGACAGCAGCCGCTGGGATCGAGAAGCACGTGTAGCCCGGCAGCCAGATCTCGTCTCGATCGCGCTGTGCGGCGAGGTGGGAAAACGCGATCCGAAGCGCCTCGCGGCCCGAGGCGTGCAAACTGAGGCGCGACGGGCCGAGCAATTCGAGTAGACCGGCGCGCACGCAGGGCAGGGGATCCGCCTCGCGAAGCACTGCCCGGCACTGCGCGTAGCTGAAGCAGTGCCCCCCAGGGGGAACCCGAGTCGGGAATCTTTGCGTCGGGTCTGACGATGAATCCGAGCCCACCGGGTCCGACTCCTTTTCGGTCTGAGTCCTCGAGCTTCCGCTCGCACGGGCGAAGAGCTTCTGCTCGGCCTGGGTCGGCGACTCGATGTGGCTAGCATGAGTCACCGATGGGATTTGAGAAACCTGCGGCTGTCGAATCGTTTCGCGCTCGGCGGATCAACCCCTAAACGGAAAGAGAATCGGATCCAGCAACTGATGCGAATACTACCGTGGCTTGCATTGGGATGTGCGTTCAGTCCCGTCCTGATCCAACTCGCCAACGAGGTTCGCGAAGCCCCGTTCGGCTGGAGTCTCTTGCTCGCACCGGCGTTGATGTTGGCGGCCGCGTCACGCTGCTCGCGAGACGCCCCACCTCGACGCGGCTGGGCGCCGGCTCTCCTGTTCGCCGGCTTGCTGATCGAGTTGATCGGACTGGGGGGAGGATCCCCGGGCGTTGCAAATCTCGGATTGCCGATTTCGGTCGTGGGACTCGCCTTGTGGACGGGCATTCCCGCTCCGATGACGGCGTTGCTGGCGCTGTGGGCAATCCCCGTCCCCGGCTCTTTCTACGGACTCACGACCCCAAATCTCGAATCCGCCTATGCGGATCTCGGCGTTGCCTTCGCAAGGATGTTCGGCGCTGAACTGCACTCGAGTGGCCCCTTGCTCCGCAGCGGCGGCGAGCACCTGGAACTCGACCCCCACGACAGCGGCATCCACCTCGCCTTCGTGATGACCCAGTTGTGCTGGTATGCGGCGATCCGCCAGGGGAGGCCGCCGATCGCCGCGCTGGCTCGCACGGCGGGAGCGGCGCTATTCGCGCTTCCGCTGCAGCTTTTCGCCGTGTGCATCGCAGCATTGCTGTTGGCATTTGGAACGTCGGGAGCCGCCAATTTCTGGTTGGATCACGGCGCCTTGCTGCTGACCGTTGGACTGGGAATGGCGTGGATCGAAACCCGTCGAACGCATGCCGTCCGATCGCAATAGACCCGCGCGTCAACCGAATTGCTCTTCCTTCTCAACCGCGGCGGAGCCGATGACGCGTTGCGATTCGAGCCAGCTCACGATTTCCGCGCGCCGGTAGCGGAGACTGCCGTTGGGGCCGTCGCCAATCCGATAGGCAGAGATGGCGCCCGTGCGAACCAGACCCCATAACTTGGTTCGACCGATCTGGAGGAAGTCGAGTACTTGCGCGGTGGTCAGCAGATCGTCATCACGCATGCTCCGACTCCTCATCAGGCTCTGCAACGTCGTCTCCGTAGGCGTAACGCGAATAGGCGTCGTAGTAGTAGTAGCGCCGGAATGAACCCGGGCTCACTCCGTTGAAGATCACACCCGCGACGCCACGCAGGCTCTGCAACGA
>JAHEEJ010000036.1:11047-16626 GCA_024640705.1 Deltaproteobacteria bacterium | reverse complement strand
CTGGACCTCGGGCCGGCGAGCTGCGGCGTCTTCGTCGGTTTGGCCGGATTCGTAATGCCGCTGGAGCGCCTCCTCAAGCTCACTCGGTGCGGTGAGGACCGGACTCACATTGTGACCCACATGAAACCGAACGGTGTCGAGCGTTTCCAGGTCCTGGGGGTCCTGCATCGCGAGATGGAGCATCTTGCCACGCCCCTCGTCGACCACAGCGAGAGGCAGGCAGCGGTGCTTGAGCGCGACGTCGGCGGGAACGAGTTCGAGCACTTCCGGCTCGACCCATTTGCCGCGCAGCCAGGCGATCGGGAGCTTCAGCTGGCGGGCCAGTGTGCGAACCAGGGCTTCTTCATCGAGAAAGCCCATTCGCACCAGCGTCACGCCGAGCGGGCGGCGAAACTTCCGCTGGTCGGCGAGCGCTGCTCCGAGCTGGGTCTGGTCGATGGCGCCCGCCATCACGAGCAGCTCGCCGAGCTTGGGTCGTTCGGACATCCGAGGCCTCTCGCCCTCCAAAGTAAGTAGAATCGGCAGACCACAGCAGGCACCTGAGTCCGGGCACCTGGCCGCAACGGCGCGGATTCTAGAACCAATCGGGGGTGACGGAGCAGCCGGCTTCAGCCCTTCGGAAACCGGGCGGCGAGCTGCACCCGCCGCTGCTGTGTGATGATGGGCCGACTACTCGGCCGAAATGACATGGAGGCCGCGCGGCATGCGCGAGGCGATTTCCGCGCTGTCGGCCTTGAACAGAAGCGTCTCGATCAGATAGGTGAGCCCGGCCATCCGCGGAGCGTAGAAGACGCTCTCGAAGTTGACGGCGGTACCGGGTTCGAATTGCACGTTCGAGTCTTCGTGGCTCATTTCGTAGACGAAATTGCCCACCCAGTCCGGTGGAAATCCGATCCCGAGTTCGTAGCCGCCGACCCAGGACGCGCTTTCCCAGATTTCCTGGTCTTCGTAGTAGGCCTTGAGGGTCTTCACGAGATCCCCCACCCGCAGATTCGGTCGGATCAAACCTTCGAGAAGATCCATCGCCCCGGCGGCCTGCTCGTAGAAATCGACCACCTCGCGTGGCGGCTGCCCGACGTAGAACGAGCGAGCCGCGTTGCAGTGGTAGCGGTTGTAGACACCACAGACGTCCACGTTCACCTGCTCGCCCGGGCCGATCGTGCGGCGCCCAGCCAGCGCGTGCCCGCAATTGGCCTTCGGGCCCGACAACACCGGCAGGCTGATCGACGGATTCTCGCCTCCGACCTTCGCCATGGCGCGAATCATTTCACCGTAGACATCCAGTTCGCTGACTCCGGGCCGGATCGTGTCGCGCGCCGCGGCGAGCCCAACATCCGCGATCTGCCCCGCCCGTTCGATGTAGACCATTTCCTGGGGTGACTTCACCCAACGCACGTCACGCAGCACGTCGCTTCCGTCGACAACCTTGCAGCCCGCCGACTCGAACGCGCTCCGGAATCGTTGGCTGATCGCCGGATTGGGTCGGTAGGAATGAAGCTCGAGGCCGACTGCCCCCCCGAGCCAGCCCGCAGCCGCGAGCTCATCGACGATGAATCCGATTCCGTCGCGCCGGTTGTCGATCGGAAAGATCCGAATGTCGTTCGCGATGGTCACGAACCGCACCATGATCTGTTCGCTCGGCGTATCGAACAGGATGAAATCGTCGCGATCCCGGTGCACGGCGATTCCACTCGTCGCGGGCCAGGCCTTCGGGCTTTGCGCCTGGTACCACTCACACGCGTAACCGCTCACGTAGAAGAGGCTCTCGGGCGCCGTCAGATACAGCACATCGATTTCATCGGCGGCCATGCGGGTGCGAATCTTCGTCAGCCGATCCCGGTACTCGTCCCGGCTGAACGGCACTTCCAGGGGCGGGTGGCAATGCTCGAGTACGTTCGCGCGGTGGTTGGTCATCGGCGTGTGCCCTCCCCAGGCGGATCCCGATCGGTTTCAGGCATTGTCCGTGCTGGGGCGGGGAAGCGTCAAGTCGCGCCGGGCGCAGCAGCGACGTTGGGTTTGCGGGCGCTGGATCCAGCGGGCGGATGCCGGCCTCCCGGGTCGATCTCGGGTTTCCGGGGCGCTCGAGCGTGGAAGGTGGAGGGTTCTGCTGTAGGTCTGGGACCCAGCGGTGGAGGTTGGTCGGTGGGGACTGTCCCCTCCTCCTCCGCCGGGTCCCTACCCTTGATCCCAATCCCGGAGGCTCTGCTCCTCCCGAACTGGGAAACCCTCTGACGGGAGCGCTTCGAAAGAGTCGACTCTCATCCGGTGGCCGCTTTTTGCGCGGCCCCCCTCTTCGACCCGTTCCCGGACAGTGCGGAACTTCGCTGGATAAATTAGTCAGCTGCGAAGAAGCTCGCTTGATCGGAAGCTGATCATTACCTGATCTCTTTCTGATCCGAGATCAGATTCGGCGAATCGGAATCGACTTCACGCCCGGTTTGGGAGTCGGGAATGCAGATGCGGAAGTACAGTGCGGCCGCGGACTTCGCGATCGTGCACGGGCACTCTCCGCCGCGCGGCAGGAACCGTGCTCTGCTAGGGAATACCCTCGAAACCCTCGGGATCGCCGCCCTCAGAATCGGTACTGCAACCCCACGCCGAACTGGTAATAGTCCATGCCGTCGAGTTTCCCCGTGGGCATCAAGTAGGAGCCTTCCGCACTCACGACCACGCTCTTGGTCAGGTAGAAATCGAGCCCGGCGCCGTAACGCAAGGCCACATTGACGGTTCGCTCGCTCGCCTGCGCGGCTTTGCCGGGGATGATGGTGCCACTCGTGTAGTCGCGCGCCTTGCTTTCCATCCGCATGAAACCCATGCCCAGGAGCACGAACGGCTGGTAGCGACCGGTCAGAAGATGTCCCTTCACGTTGGTGGTGAAGACCAGTGTCTCGAGTTCGAGGTCGAATCCCCGCGCCGTGTCGTTGCTCGGCGTTCCTCTCTCCATGATCGATCCGTCGAAATTGGCCAGCGATTCGAACTGAAGCTCAGCCGAGACGTAGGGATGGCAGCGGTAACCACCTCGGCCGTTGAATCCGAAGGTGTCACTGTCGATATCACCGAAGTTGAAGGTGTAGACCCCTGGATCCCCGGGAGGGCTCGGAAGAACGGGTGTCCCCCGCAAGAGCCGGAGGTTTTCCTGCAACTCGCCATCGACGAGATTCACGACGCTAGAGTCGCTGAAGTTCTCCCTCGCATAGCTACCCGATAGGCCGACGAAGAAACCCCGCCGGTCGTAGCCCTCTTCTTCTTCGCCCTCGTCATCCTGGGTGAGCAGCGCGACCGCCATGCATCCGATGGACATCAGTCCCCCACCACCGATCATCGTCAACGCGACCGTGGAACCATTGCCGATCGAGTTGGCCGAGGCCGGCGCAACCCCGAGCGCGAGCCCCGCAAATCCGATTAGCGCCGCCTTCTTCAGCATCATCCCGTCTCCTTGCCCTCATTCCGCGAGCCAACCGGCACTCGACTCGCGCTCCCAGCCACCAGACCACGGCGGATTCCATCGATCTACGTCGTACCGCGCGCTGGATCCTACATCGAAGCGACGCCCTGCGCCGCACTCGCGACGGCCGAACGCCAAGTCGCCCGCGCCCGCGTTCCGGCGCGAGATGGCGTCCGCTAGCCTACTGGCACCGATGGCCAACAACCCCAACAACCTCGCACTGATCGGAATGCCGGGAGCGGGCAAGAGCACCCTGGGCGTGCTCCTTGCAAAACGAACGGCTCGCAGCTTCCTGGATACCGATCTGCTGATCCAGAAGGCGGAAGGCGCGCCCTTGCAGCAGATCATCGAGCAACGCGGTGTGGAATCCTTTCGCAGCATCGAGGAGCGCATCGTGCTGGAACTCGACGGTTCGAGCTGCGTGATCGCCACGGGCGGCAGCGTCGTGTACAGCCAGGCCGCGATGGAGCATCTGGGGCGACTCGGCCAGCGCATCTACCTCGACGTTCCGTTCGCCGAACTCGAACGACGCCTCGGGGATCTCGACAAGCGCGGGGTGATCCGCGCACCCGGGCAAGATATCGAAAGCCTGCTCGCCGAGCGCCGCGCCCTCTACGAACGCTGGGCGGACATCCGCGTGGACTGCGGAAACCTGGCGCACGATGCCACGGTAGACGCCATCATCCGCGCGCTCGACTCTGCTTGAACGCCCGCCCGAAGCCCCTCAGGCTCCGTACTCGGTCCACTTCGGCTTTGCGAACACGCGCCTCAGCATCGGCTCGAAGTGTTCGAGCGCAAGCGTGTCGTAGTCCGGGTCGAACGAGCACTGGTCGTAGAGCGCACAGAATTCGGCGGTGTCATCGAAGTGGGGGTGATCGCGATACTTTTCTCGCGCGTTGCGATCGGCGCCCACGTGGTGCCAGAAGTAGTAGCCCTGGAAGATCGCGTGATGCTCGACGATCCAGAGGTTTCGCTCCGAGACGAAGGGTTTGAGGATCGCCGCCGCGAGATCGGCGTGGTTGTGGGTGGCCAACATGTCGCCGATGTCGTGCAACAACGCACAGACCACGTATTCCTCGTCGCGCCCGTCGCGGTGCGCGCGGGTCGCGGTCTGCAGGCTGTGGGCCAGCCGGTCCACGAGCATCCCGCCGTAGCTGCCCTCGAGCTGCCGCAGGTGTTCGAGCACCCGATCGGCGAGTTCGTCTGTGAAGGGTTGCTGGATCCGCTCGAGGACCTCGTAATCCTCCTTGGTGCCGTCCTCCATCCGGGTAAATCGCGCAACGGCATCGGATCGATCCATGGGCTCCTCCCTTCGATTCACCGATCGCACCCGATCGGGGGCCTCCTGAACCATAGAATCTACTCGAAGCTTTGTTCCAACCCGAGGCTTTTTGTCACCCGGCTCCGACGTTCCTGGAGTTCGATCTGAGCCCTTTGCAAAGCCGATCGATCCCGTACGCTACCCGGCACGCGCAGCGTGGCCGCAGACGGCGGGGAGATTGCGGAATGTTCGAGCAAGCTGGACTGAGCCGAGCGATGGCGCTGGCGACGCTCGCAGGCGCGCTCGCCTGGAGCCTCCCGGCCCTCGCGGTCGAAGCGGACACAGAGACGGAAGCTGCCCCCTCCGAGGAGCCCTTCTACCACACACTCGAGCCCGGCGAGACGCTCTCCGGGGTCGCCGATCGCTACGGAACTTCGATCGCGAGCTTGATTCGCGAAAATGAAATTGCAGACCCGAGGAAGATCTGGGCCGGTGCGCGGCTGCGGATTCCGGCCTCAGCCAAACGAATTCCGACCCTCGATACCGAAGCGAATATCGATACCGAAGCGAATATCGATACCGAAGCGAATATCGATGCCAAAGCAAAGGTCGATGCCGAAACTCCAGAATCGATTGAAATCGGCTCAGTGCTCGACCGTTGCGAGGCAGAGCTGCGCGCGGCCCGCTTCGAACAGGCTCTCGCAAGCGCCGCCGAGGCCCGCGATCGGCTCGACGCCCGAAATGGTGCTGGAGACGCCCCAAGCCGCGTCCGGCTCGAAATCGCGAGCGCCACCGCCTACGTGGCGCTGGGGCAGACGGATGCAGCCCTCGAGAGCCTCGAGCGCGCCCTGATCGCCGACCCGGATCTCGAAC
>JAHEEJ010000036.1:0-10947 GCA_024640705.1 Deltaproteobacteria bacterium | reverse complement strand
GACGCCCCAAGCCGCGTCCGGCTCGAAATCGCGAGCGCCACCGCCTACGTGGCGCTGGGGCAGACGGATGCAGCCCTCGAGAGCCTCGAGCGCGCCCTGATCGCCGACCCGGATCTCGAACTCGATCCCGCGCTCACGTCCCCGAAGGTGCTCGCGGTCTTCCGCGCCGCGCGCGGCCGCGTACCCCAACCCCGCTGAAAGCGGCCCTGGAGCCAATCCCCCCCGATCCACTCGATTTTCGAAGTGCAAAACGAGCGTTGTTCTCACGATCGGCTTCGGTGTAGGATGCCAAGATGAAAACCGTCAAGCAGATCCTCGACAAAAAGGGCTACCAGATCCACTCGGTCGCACCGGATTCCAGCGTCTACGAAGCCCTCCAGAAGATGGCTGAGAAGGGCATCGGGGCGCTGATCGTGCTCGATGGAGAAGATCTCGCCGGCATCGTCTCGGAGCGCGACTACGCGCGCAAGATCGTCCTCCTGGGGCAGCGTTCAGCGGATACCCCGGTGAAAGAAATCATGACGAAGAACGTCATCTGCGTCAGTAGCAATCACGGACTCGAGGCTTCGCTATCGATCATGAGCGACAAGCGCGTCCGCCATCTCGTGGTCCGCGACGACGATCGGATCACCGGCGTGATTTCGATCGGAGACGTCGTCAAGGCGATCATCGACGATCAGCAATTCACGATCGAGCAGCTCCATACCTACATCTCCGGCCGCGGCTGATCGATCGAAACCGCGCTTGCGGTTATGCTCGCGGTTCGTGGAAGAAACCGCCGCACAGTTCGAGATCCCGGGGCGTTTCGCAGCCGCCAGTTCATACGGCAGCGGACACATCCACGACACCTACCTGCTGCGCTTCGAAGATTCAGCGCAATCGGCTCGCTACATCCTGCAGCGCATCAACACCCAGGTATTCCGAGACCCCGCTGCGCTGATGGACAACGTGTCGCGGGTTTGCGCCCACTTGCGCCAAAGTCTCGAACGAGAGCGCGTGCGCGATCCGGAGCGTCGCCATCTCCGTCTGGTGAAGACGAAGGAAGACCGCACCCATTGGGTGGACTCCAATGCGGGCCACTGGCGCTGCTTTCACTTTCAAGAGGGAACCCGAAGCTTCGATCAGGTCGAGACCGAACACCAGGCCCACGAAACCGCCCGCGCGTTCGGTTCGTTCGCAGCCCGACTGGCCGATCTGGAGGCTCCGCCCCTCCACGTCACGATTCCGGATTTCCACGATCTCGAGCTCCGTTATGCGGCGCTCGAAGCGGCCATCCGCAGCGATCCTCAACGGCGCGCGAAATCCGTGGCCGCCGAGATCGACCAGAGCGCCAACTGGCACGAGAAGCTGGCCAGCGCGCTCCGAGCGGAAGGTGCAGAGGATCTCCCGATCCGAATCGTCCACAACGACTGCAAGATCAACAACGTGCTGCTCGACGCCGAAACCGGAGAGGGACTCTGCGCGATCGATCTCGACACCGTCATGGCTGGCAGCGTTCTGGCCGATTTCGGCGAACTGATGCGCACCTCCAGCTCTCGATCCGCGGAAGACGAAGCCGGCGTGGCCGAAATGGCGATCGAACTCGACCTCGTGCGCGGCGTTGCGCGCGGCTATCTGACCGACATGGCGGCGAGGCTCACGCCGCAGGAGTGCAACGCGCTCCCACTCGCGGGATCGCTGATGGCCTTCGAAAACGCAGTCCGCTTCCTCACCGACCACCTCTCCGGCGATGTCTATTTCCGGATTCAACGCGAGGCGCAGAACCTCGACCGCGCGCGCGCCCAACTGCGAAGGGTCGAGTTGCTGGACGCCGAGCGCGACGCGATCCGAAAGATCATCGAATCCGCTCTGCTGGAGTTCCAGACCGCGAACGCCCCCTAACCAGCGAGGACGCCTGTGAAGCTCGACACCGCTGCACGCGAGAAGCTCGAACGCCAGCGCTACATCAGCCTCGCGACGTTTCGGCGCAGTGGCGAGGCCGTGAAGACGCCGGTCTGGTTCGCGAGGCGTGGCGAAAAATTCTACGTCTTTACCGCAGCGGGCTCCGGCAAGGTCAAGCGCCTGAGAAACGACCCGCGAATCCGCGTCGCTGCCTGTGGCCCGCGCGGTCGCTTGCGCGGTGAATGGAGCGACGGCGAAGCTCGACGCATCGAAGACCCCGCGACCGAGCGCGCGGCCTACGCGGCACTGCTCGCGAAGTACGGCTGGCAGATGCGCGTGCTCAATTTCTTCTCGAAACTCTCGGGCCGGATCGAAGAGCGCGCAATCCTCGAACTCGATCTCTGATCGTCTGCATCGCCTCAGCAGATGAGGCACCTACCTGACGCCGGATCCCTCACCTTCCGGTGATGACTCGAATCGAATCGCACGTCCTGAAAAAAGCTCCGCCAAGCGTCTTTCCGACCAAACACGCGCTCGTGTCCCCTGGAAGGATGCCCGAATCCGAAATTTGATAGTGGCTGACCAGATCGGTGTATCCGTCTCCATTGACATCTTCGAGGTGACCCGCGAATCCACCAGACTTGCCGAGATCGTGTACGGGTGAAGCCGCAGCTGATCCAAAAGCCAGCGTCGTTACATCGACGATCGTCACGTCAAAGCTCTCCGTCCCCAGCATCGCGACGGGGATCTTCCCTCGAGCAGCCGGATGGATCGGATTCGAATCGCTACCCGGTTTGATGTCGATCTCGGGACGCGGGGGCGGATCAGACAGGTTGAGGAGAACGGTGACTCTGCCGCCGTAAGCGTGGGCGGTGACGAGGTCGGGAACGGTGTCGCCGTCGAAGTCGGCCACGGCGACGGACGTGGGCGAAGACCCTGCCACGAAGGAGAGCGCGGCCTGGAAACGGCCATTGCCGTCGCCCAACAGTACGCTCACATCGCCGCCGTGCCTATTGGCGGTGACGAGGTCGGGAAAACTGTCGCTGTCCAGGTCTACCACGGCGACGGATTGGGGACTGATGCCCACTGCGAAGGAGGTGGCAGCCCGGAAGCTACCGTCGCCATTGCCCAGCAGCACACTCACGTCGCTGCTGCTTTCATTGGCGGTGACGAGGTCGAGGACGCGGTCACCGTCCAGGTCGGCTACGGCCACGGAGACCGACCAATCACCCGCCGCGTAGGATGCGGCGGATTGAAAACTGCCGTCGCCGTTGCCCAACAGCACGCTCACGTCTGCGCTGCCGTAATTGACGGTAACGAGGTCGGGAATGGTGTCTCCGTCGAGGTCGTCCACGGCAACGCATTTGGGGTGAGACCCTGCCACAAAGTGCATGGCGGCCTGGAAACTGCCGTCGCCGTTGCCCAACAGCACGCTCACGTCGTCGTCGAAGTAATTGGCAGTTACGAGATCAGGGACGTTGTCGGCGTCCAGGTCGGCTACGGCCACGGAGACGGACCAATCACCCGCCGCGTAGGATGCGGCGGCTTGGAAGCTGCCGTCACCGTTGCCAAGCAGCACGCTCACATCGCCGCCACCATTGGCGGTGGCGACGTCGGGAATGCGGTCGCCATCGAGGTCGGCCACAGCGACGGATAGAGGAGAGACAATGCCGGCGCCCGCCGCGAAAGAAGCGGCGGGCTGAAAGCTGCCGTCGCCATTTCCCAGTAGCACGCTCACGTCGTCGTCCGTCCAAAATTCGCGGCCATCGGCATTGGCGGTCACGATGTCGGTGATGCTGTCACCGTTCAGGTCGCCTACGGCCACGGAGAAGGAAAAAAAAGCCGCTGCGAAAGAGGCAGCGGCCTGGAAGCGGCCGTCGCCATCGCCCAGCAGCACGCTCACGTCATCACTCCAGGAATTGGCCGTCACGAGGTCGAGGACGCTGTCTCCATCGAGGTGGGCCACGGCGACAGAGAGGGATTGACCGCCCGTTGCGAACGACGCGACGGCCTCGAAGCTGCCGTCGCCCTTGCCCAGCAACACGCTCACATCTTGGCCGCTTCCGCTCGCAGTCACGAGATCGGGTGCGCCATCTCCGTTCAGGTCGGCCACGGCAACGGAGGCGGGGCCAGGCCCTGTCGCGAAGGACGCGGCGGCCCGAAAACTGCCGTCGCCATTGCCCAACAGCACGCTCACGTCGCCGCCACCGTTGGCGGTGACGACATCGGAGACGCTGTCGCCGTCCAGGTCCGCCACAGCGACGGATTGAGGGCTGATGCCCACCGCGAAGGAGCTGGCGGCCTGAAAGCTGCCATCGCCATTGCCCAGCAGCACGATCACGTCACCAAAATTCCCGATCTGGTCGTTACTCGCAGTCACGAGATCGGGGGCGCCATCTCCGTTCAGATCAGCCACGGCGATGGATCGAGAGCGGATGCCCGTCGGGACGGAGATGGCGGCCTGGAAGCTGCCGTCGCCATTGCCTAGCAGCACACTCACATCGTGGCTCCAGTTGGCGGTGACGACGTCGGGAACTGTGTCACCATCGAGGTCGGCGACGGCCACGGAGTTGGGGGAATCTCCCACTGCGAAAGAGGCCGCGGATTGAAAACTGCCGTCGCCGTTGCCCAGCAGCGCGCTCACATTGTCGCCGCCATTGGCGGTGACGATGTCGGGGATGCTGTCACCGTCCAGGTCAGCCGCGGCGACGGAGATGGGGCCGAGGCCCGTTGCGAAGGACGCGACGGTCTGGAAGCTGCCGTCGCCGTTGCCCAACAGCACGCCCACGTTGTCGCTGACTCGGTTGGCGGTGACGACATCGGGGAGGCTGTCGCCGTCCAGATCGGCCACCGCCACGGAAAAGGGCGTAGCGCCCGCCGCGAAACGCATGGGAGAGTAAAACAACGCTTCCGCGCCCGTCTCGCCGGCCATCATGAGCACGGTCATGAAACCGATCAGCCGAAGGAGACGTTTAGCGGAATGCTGCTCCGGGAGGTCGATGTCGGACGCGAATTTTGTCGGGCGGCAAAGGGGAGCCATACAACTCACCTCGAATGCTCGGCGGGTGTGTCCGCCAGCGAGACCCCGACCTGATCTCTGAGACTCGATCCTATCTCACGCGTCGGCCTGGGCACAACCGGAAAGTCAGGCGGCTCATCGCACAGCCCCGATCCAACCACTCTCCGAATTGTGTTCTCCGGCGAGAACGCAAACTCATCCGCGCACCATTCTCGAGCGAAATCGCGACCCGTATGATTCTCGGGATACACGATTTCGCTAACAGAACCCTGTGGTTATTTGCACGAACGAGCCCTGTCCAGCTCAAACTTTTTCGCTCCAATCCTGCGGATTCGCTTGCGGCGTCCTAGACGTCGAGACCGACGGCGCGCATGAGTTCCAACGCGTTGCTCTTGGTGACGACTCCGGGGTGCATGCGGTAGTCGAATGCGATCACGCCGTCTTCGAGGTGATCCTGGAAGTGCACGTTCGTGGCGCGCGGCGAGAGGGAATCTGCGAGGCGGGTCAGCGCGAGGTCGTGGGTCGTGACGAGCCCGATCGCGCCGCTTTGGGCCAGGTTTCGCACCACCGCCTCGGCGCCGATCCCGCGATCGTGGGAATTCGTGCCGTTCAGGATCTCGTCGAGCAGAAACAAGACGGGAAGCTCGCCCTGCGTAAGCTCGGTGATCTGGCGCAGGCGCAGGATTTCCGCGTAAAAACGCGAATTGCCCTCGAGCAGCGAATCCTGCAGTCGGATCGAGGCTCCAATCGCGAGCGGTGAGAGCCGCAGCGCGTTCGCACAGACCGGGGCACCGGCCAGGCCGAGTACGGTGTTGATGCCGATGGTGCGCAACAGTGTGCTCTTGCCCGACATGTTGGAACCGCTGACGATCAGCACCGGATTTTCAGCGGACAGCGTCAGATCGTTGCGCACGCAGCGGTCGCCCGGCAACAACGGGTGACCGATCGCGTCGCCCTCGAAGCGCGGCGCGCCTTCGACGATCTCTGGAAACGCATGATCGGGATGCTCGTAGCGAAACGCCGCGATCGAACAGAGCGCCTCGAATTCGCCGACCGCCTCGATCCAGCGCCCGAGGTCGGGTCCGAACTGGACCCTCCAGCGCTCGATCGCGAATGCCAGCTGCGGGGTCCAGAGCAGCACCGCCGCCACCGGAAAGAAGAGTTGATTGCGGCGCGCATCGAGCAGATCGATCAGTCGACGCAACCGCGCGATACACACCGAAGCCGGTGCACCACTCGTTTCCAATACGGCTCGAAGATCGACCAATCGAGGGGCCCGGTACGACTCCTGCTCGAGGCGCTCGAGCAGCTGCGCGAGCAGACCGAGATCTCGCCCCGGGAGTTCGACGGCGCGCGCCACCGCCAGGAAACGCGAGCGGTAGACGCTCCAGAAAACCGCTTCGAGCAACAGCGCGAGCAAGAACGGGAGTGGGCCCGTCGGGGTCGCAATCCAACACACCAGACCCGCGAGCGCCAGCAGCGCGAGCCCCGCCGCGACGGCGGCCGGAAGCTTCGTCGCGATTGCGGCTGGCGCCGCACCCCACGCGCAGACTGCCTCGGGATGGAGGCCGGCCCGCACTTCGTCGCCGAGCCGAGCGAGGTCTTCCCGCAGATCGAGCTGCGGAGTCAGTTCTCGAACCGCTTCCTGCCTCGATCGGATTTCGTCCGGAGCCGCCGGTCCCAACAACCACGCGGCGAGGGTGTCTTCGCCAGCCCGCGTGCGCGCCGCGCACAAGAGTTCGAACAGAGAGCCCTCCCCCACCAGATCGAGATCGTCCGAGTAGGGGTGGTGCGGATCCCGGAATCGCTCGCCCTGCGTGCCACCCCCCGCCCAGCGAGATTCGAGACGGGCGATGGCCCTTTCGTAGAACGCCAAGGAGCGCAGCGCGCGTTCGCGCTCGGCGAGCAGGCGATCGTGCACGAAGAGCAGCACGACAAAGAGCAGGATCGGAGCGGCCAGCCAGCCAGCCGATAGCGTCTTGCTCCCGAATGCGAGCCAAGCCACCACGACGCCGACCGCAAAGACGAGCAAGCGCAGGTTCGCGGCAATTGCCGCGTGGCGCGACCGGACCACCGCCGTCTCGCGGCGGTCGCCCAGACGCCTCGCATATTCGACGTGCGCTCCTCGCTCGGAGTCCGATGCGATCCCCATCGCAGGAGATGGTAAGCTCCAAGACCGTTTTTTGCTCAAACCATCTCACGCCCCGCTGGCCGGATCCCAGGAGACTCGTTGTCAAATCCGATCGTCGCCGAGGAGCAGGAACTGCTCCTGCGTGTCACAGCGCTGCTGCGTGAAATCGAGGATCCGCTGGAGCCCGATGAGGCGCCGATCGTCAAGGAACTCGAGGACATTCGAGAGCAACTGCTGTCCCGCAGCGACAGCAAGGATACAGCGGCGCTCACCCAGCAGTGGAACCGTCAAAGTGCGTTGCTCGTTCAGCTCCGATCGGCGCGGGGCGCCGCCCGGGTCGATCCGAATTCCCCCTATTTCGCCCACCTGCGTCTGCTCGAGAACGGCCGCGAGCGCGACCTCTGCCTCGGGCGCGCGACCTGCATCGAGGGCGGCCTGCGCATCGTCGATTGGCGGAACGCGCCAATTTCAAAGATTTTCTACCGCTACCAGCAAGGCGAAGAATACGAAGAACCGCTGGGCGATCGAGTCCACAGCGGAGAAGTTCTCGCGCGTCGCACGGTCAACATCCGGGAAGCCACCCTGGAACGAGTCGAGAGCCCCGAGGGAATCTTCGTCGCCAGGCCGTCGGGAAGTGACACATGGGTTCGGATCGAGCGTGAGAAACCGTCGCTGGCCGGCGGCGAAGCGAGCGCGCTGCGCGCGCGCGAACCCGACGACCACGCGTCACAGCTCGGCACCCCGGGCTACACGGGCCGCGCCGACAAACACCTGCCAGAAATCACGAGCCTGATCGATCCCGAGCAGTTCGAGCTGATCACGCGCCCTTCGACGGGCTTCCTCGCCATTCGCGGAACCGCGGGTTCGGGCAAGACGACGGTCGCGCTGCACCGGATCGCCTATCTCGCCTTCAACGACCCCCAGGTGGATTCTTCGAAGACACTCGTGACGGTCTTCTCTCCAGCCCTGCGAAATTACGTGGGGCACGTGCTTCCTTCGCTCGGGCTCAGGAACGTCGAGATCTCGACCCTGCACAGCTGGTTGACCGAGCAAAGACAGCGCCATTTTCCACAGCTGCCGCGACGGACCCGAGAAGACGCACCGGCTCTCGTGCAACGACTGAAACTCCATCCGGTGATGGAAATTGCACTGACCGAACAGGTTCGGCGCGTCAGCGGATCGAAGAGCGTCAACCAGGCGCTCGATGACTGGGCGAGCGCGCTCACCGCCGAGAAGCTGCTCGTCGATACATGCGCCCAACACGCGCCCGGCGCGTTTTCGACTGAAGAGATCCGGCGGTTCGTCGAATGGAACCGGCGGCGCAACGAGGAACTCTTTGCGCGGCTCGAAGGCGATTCCGAGAGCCATCCGGAGCTGGATCCCGAGGACGACCCGTTGTTGCTTCGCGCCTGGCAGCTGCGGGTTGGCCCATTGCACCTGAGCCGGGGGCGACCGCTGCGTTACCGCCACATTGCGATCGACGAGGTGCAGGATTTTTCCCCGCTCGAGGTCCACATCCTGCTCGAGTGCCTGGACCGCAACCAGAGCATCACGCTGGCCGGCGACACCCAGCAACACGTCATCGAGCACAGCGGATTTACGTCGTGGAGCGAATTCCTGAAGGGACTTGGCTTGCCCGGAAACGCAGTCGAAACGCTGCGGGTGAGCTACCGCTCGACGCAGCAGATCCTGGGTTTCGCGTTGACGCTGCTCGGCGATCTGCTCGAGGACGACGAACCGCCGGTCGCCACCCGCTCCGGCCCGCCGGTCGAACTATTTCGCTTTACCGACCGCGGGGCCTGCGTGGCATTTCTCGCTGACGCACTGCAAAAGCTCTCGAGCCGGGAGCCGATGGCTTCCGTCGCGATCCTCACGCCTTCGCCGGAGGTGAGCGCGCTCTATGGCGAGGGACTCGCGAAAAACGACCTTCTTCCGATTCGTCGGGTCGAAAACCAGGATTTCAGCTTCGCGCCCGGCATCGAGGTGACCGAGGTCGAGCAGGTCAAGGGCCTGGAGTTCGACTACGTGATCCTGGTGGATGTGGACGACATCCATTACCCCGACGCCGCAACCTCGAGGCGGCGACTCCACGTGGGCGCGACACGCGCAGTCCACCAGCTCTGGCTCACGACGGTGGGAACACCGTCCTCACTACTCGGAGCGGTGTCCCCAGCCGCCTAGAACCCACCGAAGCGCGGTTGCCCGCTACTTGATGATTTCGAGCAGCTCCACCTCGAAGACGAGCGCGGCATCTCCCGGGATCGTTCCCATGCCGCGCGAGCCGTATGCGATGGCCGCAGGGCAAACGATTCGACTCTTGCCGCCAACTTTCATCTGAGTCACGGCCTCGGTCCAACAGGGAATCACGCGGTCGAGCGGAAACTGGGCAGGGGTGCCGCGATCCACGGAACTGTCGAACACCGTCCCGTCGCGAAGGGTTCCGTGATAGTGCACTTTCACTTCGTCGGTCGGCTCGGGTTGCGCGCCGTCGCCTTCCACGATCACCTGCATGATCAACCCCGAGTCAGACCGCACGGCGCCCTCGACCGCAGCTTCCTGCTCGAGAAATTCCGCGGACGCAGCGGCTTCCGCGGCGTTTGCACGCGCCTTCCGCGCGGTGAAGATCTCCTGGATCTGCGGCATGTAATCTTCGGGATTGGCCAAGGCCTCGCGGCCCAGAGCGGCATCGGCAACTCCGCGCGCGACCCACTTGAACTCCTCCTCCGTGAGTTCGAACTCGGAGATCCCCATTCCGGCCATCATGCCGATCGAATAGAAGATCTTGTCGTCTTCGTCAGGAGTTCCCGAGGCAACCGAAGGCCCGCCGCCCTGATCCACGCAGGCAAAATTGGCGATGAGCGACGCCGTCAGGATCAGGTGGAGGGTCGTTCGCCGATTCAGCGATGTGGTCATGAGCTGGGTTCCTTTTTGGTGGATTCGCGTAGGTTCGGATCACAAACAAACGCGGCCGAGCATACGCCAGCAGCCCCAAAGACTGCTAATTGGTTATTCTCGCTGCGCCAGACGTCCCGGCCTTGGGGGGGGTTCTCAAGAACCAACCTCCGATGTACGATGTGCCGCACTCAAAAGGAGGGGTTCCTGCCATGTCGTTGAAGATCATTCGGACGCTTTTCACCGCTGCGGCGGCATCCCTGCTGATGACCGCCTGTGGCAGTGAAGAGCCCGCCCCGGAGCCGGAAGCGGCCGCAGAGGCCGAGGCGCCCGTCGTGCGACCGGTTCCGCAAGACCCGTCGACCCTCCAGCCGACGAACGAAATCGTCGAGAGGATGGACCCGGACGGCAAGGGGATGCACCTGACTGCGACCAACCCGGCTGGCAAGAAATTCGAGGCCAGCATTGGCGACGAAGTCGATCTTCCCAAGGATTTCCCCGAGGACGTGCCGGTCTTCCCGGGCTCGACGCCGATGGCGTCGATGTCTTCCCCGGACGAGGGAATGATCGTGACCTTCAAGTCGACAAAGGAGCAGCAGGAGATCTTCGACTTCTACCAGTCGGGCCTCGAGGACGCTGGCTGGGAGGTTCTCGAAGATACGACGTTTGGCAACCGGCTCGCATTCGACGCGCTCAAGGACAGCCGCAAGGTATCCGTGGTCGTCGCGGGCACGAAGGGAGATGCTCGCGTCAGCATCATCGTTACCCCCGCGAACTGATCCAACCCGACGACGAACGAGCGTCGCGCGCTTCAGATCTCGAGCGTCGCGTGCCTGGCTTTTGCGTAGATGGAGAGCACCCGCTGCGCGTAGAGGGCGGGAACCGGCTCGCCTCGCCGCAGCCTCTCGGTAATTCGCGTCGGACCCCAGTTGTACGCGGCCAACGCCGTCGGCACGCTGCCGTACCGATCGATCAACTCGCGAAGATAGAGTACGCCGAGCTGCACGTTGGACACGGGATCGAA
>JAHEEJ010000035.1 GCA_024640705.1 Deltaproteobacteria bacterium | reverse complement strand
ATCGAGAAGCTTATCGCCATCCATGTCGGGAACCGTGCGCACGGCATCGCAGCCCTCGAAGGGTGTGCCGTCGAGCAGTTCGCCAGTGACGCACGCTTCCATGTCGCCAAATGCGATGCCGGCCTCTTCTAACCGGAAGTGCCCCGTGAGATCGGTAAGTCCGTCTCCGTTCAGATCGCCGTAGTGCGGACAGCGCCAGTGGGCGAGCGAGGCAGCACCAGGTCCGAAGGCGAGCGTCGTCACATCCACGTCCGCCACGTCGAATGTGTCGGATCCCAGAATGGCCAGCGGGAGAACTCCGTTGAGGGACGGATTGATGGCGTTTGGATCGCTGTCGGGCTTGATGTCGAGCTCGACCGGGAGCGCGGGCGGACCGCACAGGTTCAGCAGAACCGTCACGTCGCCGCTCGACGGATTGGCGGTGACGAGGTCGGGGGCGCGGTCGCCGTCGAAGTCGGCCACCGCGACGGAGCTGGGATTACGTCCCACCGCAAAGGCGGCGGCGGGCTGGAAGCTGCCGTCGCCGTTGCCCCGCAGCACGTTCACGTTGCTGAGGTAATTGTCTGCGGCGACGAGATCGGGGACACCGTCGCCGTCGAGGTCGGCCACCGCGACGGAGATGGGGCCAGCGCCCGCCGCGAAGGAGACCGCGGCCCGGAAGCTGCCGTCGCCGTTTCCGAGCAGCACGCTCACGTCCCCGAAATCCGGCCATGGGCCGGGATTGGCGGTGACGAAGTCAGGAATGCTGTCGCCGTCGAGGTCCGCCACCGCGACGGAGCTGGGGTTCGTGCCCACCGCGAAGGAGGCGGCGGCCCGGAAGCTACCGTCGCCGTTGCCCAGCAGCACGCTCACGTCATCGCTGCCGCTATTGGCCGTGACGAGGTCGGGGATGCCGTCGCCGTCGAGGTCGGCCACAGCGACGGATCGGGGGAATTCGCCCACCGCAAAGGAAGCAGCGGCCTGGAAGCTGCCGTCGCCGTTGCCCAGCAGCACGCTCACGTCGTGGCTGTTGGAATTGGCCGTGACGACGTCAGGGACGCTGTCACCGTCGAGGTCGGCCACTGCGACCGATCGGGGGAATTCGCCCACCGCAAAGGAAGCAGCGGCCTGAAAGCTGCCGTCTCCGTTGCCCAGCAGCACGCTCACTCTTCCCTGTGTAGACCATAAGGGGGCATTGGCGGTGACGAGGTCGGGGACACTGTCGCCGTCGAGGTCGGCCACTGCGACGGAGGCGGGTACAGAGCCCGCCTCGAAGAAGGCCGCGGCCTGGAAGCTTCCATCGCCGGCGCCCAGCAGTACACTTACGTCTATCCCCAAACCAATGAGTGCTTCGCCATTCGCAGTGACCAGATCGGGGACGCGATCGCTGTCGAGGTCGGCCACCGCGACGGTGTTGGGGGAACCGCCAATCTCCTCGGCAGGCGCCGCCGGGAAGGACGCGGGGGCGCGGAAGCTGCCGTCGCCGTTGCCGCGCAGCACGCTCACGTCTCCGAAATGCGGCGGCGAGCCCGCGTTGCCGGTGACGAGGTCGGGAACGCCGTCACCGTCGAGATCCGCCACGGCGACGGGCTCGGGCCGATTACCCGCCAAGTAGAACGCGGGAGGTTGGAAGCTGCCGTCGCCGTTTCCGAGCAGCACGCTCACGCGGTCGCTGTCCCTTTTGGTGGTAACGAGGTCGGGAACGCTGTCGCCGTCGAGGTCGGCTGCGGCGACGAATCGGGGCCCCTGCTCCGACGAGACGGCGGCGGGCGGTTGGAAGCTGCCGTCGCCATTGCCCAACAGCACGATCACGTCGCGGTAAGAGGGGGGGCTGCTGCTTGGATTCGCGGCAACGAGGTCGGGGATGCCGTCGCCGTCGAGGTCGGCAACGGCGAGGGAGCTGGGCCGACCACCCGCCGAAAAGTCGCCGGCGGCCCGGAAACTGCCGTCGCCGTTGCCCAACAGCAGGTTGATCCGGAAGGTATTGGCCGTGGCGAGATCGAGCACAGCGTCACCGTCGAAATCGGCCACAGCGACGGAGATGGGTCGATCTCCCACTGCGAAGGAGACGGCGGCGTCGAAGCTGCCGTCGCCGTTGCCCAGCAGCACACTCACGTCATCGCTGTATGCATTGGCGGTGACGAGGTCAGGGACGCCGTCGCCGTCGAGGTCGGCCAGCGCGACGGAGCTGGGTCCAGCGCCGACTGCGAAGGAAGCAGCGACCTGGAAGCTGCCGTCACCGTTGCCCAGCAGCACACTCACGTCGTCGCTGTTGGCATTGGCGGTGACGAGGTCGGGGGCACCGTCGCCGTCGAGGTCCGCCACGGCGACGGATCCGGGGCCCCAGCCCACCGCGACGGAGGCGGCGGCCCGGAAGCTGCCGTCGCCATTGCCCAGCAGCACACTCACGTCGCCGCTGCCGCGATTGGCGGTGACGAGGTCGGGGACGCTGTCGCCGTCGAGGTCGGCCACGGCGACGGAGGCGGGCGATTCGCCCGTCGGGAAGGAGGCGACGGCCGCGAAGCTGGGACACAGCGCTCTCGCACCCGCCTCGCTGACCACTAGAAGCGCGGCCAGGCAGACCGTGAAGCGCAGGTAGCGTGCACACCGCTCGCCCCAACTCGTCTCGCTCGGCATGGGCGCCCCCGTTTTGTGGGTAATCGCGAATCTCGACTGGTGCTAGCGTCGAAGTCGCGAAGCGGGTTGGGCACGCGCGGCGTACCTTCCTGACCTTCTTTGCAGCATGAATTGATGGGTGTCATAAAGCAACAAGAACTTCAGCCAGTTGCGACGCAAAAAAATATTCCCCCCATTGGGGCTGACTCGCTACTGGACATCATCCTGTATCGAGCGGGGGAGCTTCGTAGCTTCTATCACCTATCCTCGTTTTGCCGAATCTGTCCGATGACCTGAGGAAGGGATTCGGGCGAGCGCTTCAACTTCGCCACGCATCGAAAGGTGGGGTCACGATGGGGTCCGTGGAGCACGAAATGCCTCGAACGAATCGCCTCTTCGGATTGCTCTGGCGCAACACCCTGCCGTTTCCGCGCTTTTCCGATCTCGGTGACATTTCGGTAATCCGCGGATCGTGACGTTCGACGATCCCGCGCGACTGATTCTCGCAAGCGCCTCGCCGCGCAGAAGCGATCTGCTGCGCCAGGCCGGCATTCGCTTCGAGGTCCGCCCAGCGGACATTCCGGAGGTCATGGAATCCGACGAGAGCCCGGTCGCATTTGCGCAACGGCTCGCCCACAGCAAGGCTCTGTGTATCGCCGAACAAATCGGTGCGCCCCCTGCCCGGCTCGTGCTGGGGGCGGATACCATTGTGGTGCTGGACGGCGAGGTGCTCGGCAAGCCGCGCGATCCGGATCACGCACTGGAACTGCTCGAGCGACTGACGGGTCGCGAGCATTCGGTGGTGACCGCCGTTGCGCTGGTGGCGAGTGACACGCTTCGCGTCTGGCAGGCTGCGGTGACGAGTCGCGTCGAAATGCGCGCCGCAGCGCGTGACGAGCTGATCGCCTATGTGGCGACCGGCGAATCGCTCGACAAGGCCGGAGGCTACGCGGTGCAGGGAGGTGCGCGCTCTTTCGTGACCCGAATCCACGGCAGCGAGACGAATGTGATCGGCCTGCCCCTCGAGGAAACCCTCGAGCTGCTCACCGAGACCGGATGGAGACGCTCTGCGTGACGTCCAGCCATGACATCGAAAACCGACTGACCTCGGTTCGCGAGCGCATCGCAGCGGCGGCCTCGCGCGTCGGCCGCAAGGCCGAAGAGATCACCCTGCTCGGTGTCGCCAAGCGAAAGCGTCCGGAACTGATCGTGGCCGCCGTGCGCGCGGGACTGCGCGATCTGGCCGAGAACTACGTCCAGGAGGCGGCGGCAAAGATTCCGGCCGTCAACGAAGAGCTCGAAGCTGCGGGGTTCGCCGCACCGCGTTGGCATTTCGTCGGGCAACTCCAGCGCAACAAGGCCCGGGATGTCGTGCGCCTCTTCGATGTGGTCGCGTGCGTCGATCGCGAAGCGCTCGGAGCGGAACTCGAGCGACGCGCCAGCCTGGAGGACCGCCGACTCGATGCGCTGCTTCAGGTAGACGTCAGCGGCGAACCCCAGAAGGGCGGCGTCGACCCGAGCGCGCTTCCCGCGCTGCTCGAGGCCAGCACCCACTGGCCCCGATTGCGCGTCGTGGGATTGATGTCGGTGCCCGCAGCCACGGAGGATCCCGAAGACAGCCGGCCGGCCTTCGCGAGACTTCGCGCGCTGCGCGACCAGTTACGTGGCGAACCGGGCGGGGAACACCTATCTGAACTCTCGATGGGCATGACCGGCGACTTCGAGATCGCCATCGAAGAGGGAGCCACGATCGTGCGGGTGGGAACGGCGATCTTCGGCCCCCGGAGTGAAGCATGAGCTTGGCGGAGCGACGAATCGGCTTCATCGGGGGCGGCGCGATGGCGGAAGCGCTGGCCGGCGGACTGATTGCGGGCGGGATCGCCGCGGCCCGGATCCGCGTCGCCGAGCCGCGGCCCGAGCGCTGCGCGCAGTTGCGCGAGCGGCACGGCGTAGCGGCCGGCGCCGACTACGCGGACGCGGTTCGCGACAGCGACCTGGTCGTGCTCGCCGTCAAACCCGACGTCATCCCGACGGCGCTCGCCGCGCTGCGAGCGGAAGACTTCGACCGGACCCGCCCGCTTTGGATCTCGATCGCGGCCGGGGTTCGACTGGCGTCCCTCGAGGCGGGCCTTTCCGCCGAAGCGCGGATCATTCGAGCGATGCCCAATACCCCGGCGCTCGTCGGCGCGGGTGCCACCGCGATCTGCGGCAACACCCGCGCAGACGCGTCGAACCGGAGCGACGCGAGGGCGCTATTCGAGAGCGTGGGGGTCGTCTGGGAGGCCGACACGGAAAACCTGCTCGATGCGGTAACGGGTCTTTCGGGCAGCGGTCCCGCCTACGTGTTCCTGTTCCTGGAGGCTTTGATCGACGCGGGTGAAGCCGCCGGCCTGCCGCGCGAGGCCGCCGAGCAGCTCGCCACCCAGACCGTCTACGGGGCCGCCAAGCTCGCGCTGGAGAGCGCGATCGGGCCAGCGCAGCTGCGCGAGCAGGTGTCATCGCCGGGCGGAACCACGCTCGCGGGCCTCGCCGCGCTCGATGCGGGCGGATTTCGCGAGATCCTCGCGCGGGCCGTTGCGGCCGCCACCCGCCGCTCGGCAGAACTCGGAGAAGGGGCCTGAGCCCGGCTTCCTCGATCGAGCAGGGGCTAAAGATTCCGGGCAGTTCGGTCGATCCCCTGCCGCAGTACGAAAGGGATCCCCTGCCGCGAGGCAAAGGGGGGTTGGAGGCTGGATTGAGGATCACACCGCTCGACATCCGGAACCACGTCTTCCCGCGCATGTTCGGAGGCTACGCGCGCGACGAAGTCGACGCCTTCCTGGAAATGGTGTCCGACGACTACGAAGCGCTCGTCCGCGAATCGCAGGCCCTGCGAGAGCAGGTGATCCGGCTTGAGGTTCAGGTTGAAAGGTTGTCGTCCAACGAAGCGATCTTGCAGGAGACCCTGATCACCGCTCAGCAGCTCAGTGAAGACCTGAAGCGGACGGCGGTGAAGGAGGCCGAAACCGTGATCGGCGAAGCCGAGGTCAAGGCCGAAAAGGTCCTCGACGCCGCCCATCGCCGCGCCACCCGGCTGGCGGGCGATCTCCGCGAGATGAAACAACTCCGCACCCGGCTCGCAGCGTCGGTCCGCGCGACCATCGACACCCACCTCGGCCTGCTCGATGCGCTCGCCAAAGACCCGCCCGAAGAGCCCGCACTCGGCGGTAGCGTCGCCTTCCTCGCGACCGGCAGCTCCGATTCGACCGGCTCTGGGCCCGACGCGTGAAAGAGGGCCGCGCAGGCTTCGAGCTCGCGCGAACCGAGAGCGGCGTCGCCTTCTGGATCCACGTATCACCCCGTTCGCGCCGGCCCCACGTGGGCGGCGTTCACGGCGATGCACTCCGCGTGGCCGTGAACGAGCCCCCCATCGACGGAGCGGCCAACGAGGGCTGCGCGAAGGCCCTCGCACAGGCGTTGGGCGTCCGCCGCAATGCCGTGGCCCTCGATCCGGCCGCCACGGGACGGCGCAAGCGGGTCCGAATCGACGGCGATGCCGACGCACTCGCAGAGCGGCTTTTGGGGTTGGCGAGCGGCGCTCACGCCGATTAGCCTCCCCTCCCCGGGCCGATGAGCCCCCCGATCGACCACCCCCGCGAAGCGGAGCAACGGACCTGCTCTGCGAGTCTTTCGAGACCGCGCAGCGCCAAGAGATGCGAAATGCCGATCTACGAATACGCGTGTGAAAAATGCGAGAGTGAATTCGAGGTGGAGCAGCGGATCACGGACAATCCGATCAAAAGCTGCCCCCGCTGCAAATCGAGAAAGATCAAGCGACTGATCTCGAGGACTTCCTTCGTCCTCAAGGGCGGCGGTTGGTATTCGGACCTGTATTCGTCGAGCGGCGCAAAGAACGAAAAGGCGGACAAAGCCGACACGAGCGATGCAAAGGGGAAAAGTGCCTCAGCGGATTCGAAATCGCCGGCCAAGAGCGAGCCGAAGAGCGCGGACAGCGCCAAAGCAAAAACCAAGGCACCCGACAAAGCCAAGAGCAAAAGCGGAAAATCCGGCGCCTGAAGATCCGTTTCTTCCGTCGATCACTCACTCGAACGCGATGGCTTGTTATACTGGTGCCCCTTTTTTCGCGGAGGCAGCACAGCAATGTCGGACCAGACGCAGGAAACCATCGTCGTAGACGGACTCGCACTCGCGCAGGACATTCGCAAGCAGCTCTCCGAGGAAGTCGCCAAATACGCCGCGGCTGGAAAGCGGGTGCCGTGTCTCGCCGTGGTTCTCGTCGGTGACGACCCCGCGAGCGCTTCCTACATCAAGGGCAAGCAGCGCGCCTGCAGTCAGGTGGGGATGGAAGCGATCGAACGCCACCTGCCCGCATCGTCCTCCGAACAGGATGTGATCCTGGTGGTCCAGGAACTGAACCTCGACGATTCGGTCGACGGGATCCTGGTGCAACTGCCGCTGCCCAAGGGCATCTCCCCGAACGCAGTCGCCGCCGCGATCGACCCCGCAAAAGACGTCGACGCGCTGCACCCGAACACGGCGGGAAAACTCCTGCTCGGCAACGCGACCCTCGCGGCTTGCACCCCGCTGGGCAGCATGGAAATTCTCGACCGCTACGGGATCGAACTCGAAGGCGCCAACGCGGTGGTGATCGGGCGCAGCAACATCGTGGGTAAACCGATCTCGCTGATGCTCCAGAGCCGGAACGCAACCGTGACCATGTGCCACTCGAAGACCCGCAATCTCAAAGAGATCTGCCAGCAGGCCGACGTGCTGGTGGCGGCCGTCGGGGTTCCGCGCCTCGTCAAGGCCGACTGGATCAAGCCGGGCGCCGCAGTGATCGACGTGGGCGTGAGCAACATCGACGGCAAACTCGTCGGCGACGTCGACACCGAGGGGGCCAAGGGCATCGCGCGCATCATCACCCCGCATCGCCGAGGCGTGGGGCCGATGACGATCACCATGCTTTTGCGCAATACCCTGGCCGCCTACCGAGAACGCACGGGCGAATGACCGCGCTAAAGCGGACCCCTCTCTACGACGCCCATCAGCGCCTTGGGGCCCGCATGATCGAATTCGGCGGCTTCGAGCTGCCCGTTCAGTACACGTCCATCCGCGAAGAGCACTGCGCGGTTCGTGAAGCCGCGGGGCTGTTCGACGCCTCCCACATGGGCCGGATCGAATTCGAGGGGGCCGCTGCGATTGCCGCCGCCGATGGACTCTTCAGCCGCAACCTGGCGGGCCTCGAACCGGGGCGGGTCCAGTACGGACTGCTGTGCAATGAAACCGGCGGCGTCGTCGACGACATCACCTGCTATCGGGTCAGCGAAGAATCCGTTTTCTGGTGCGTGAACGCGTCGAACATCGAGAAGGACCACCGTTGGATTCTCGATCACGTCGCGTCGGCCACCGGCGTGCACAACGCGAGCGACGAAACCGGCCTGCTCGCCCTCCAGGGACCCGCGAGCGCAGCCATCCTCTCCAGGGTGGGTGCGCCCGACGCGGCTGCCCTGCGCCGCTTCCGCTTTGCGCGGATGCAGGTCGCGGATTGCCCGGCCTTCGTCTCGCGGACGGGCTACACGGGGGCCGACGGCTTCGAGATCTACCTCAACAGTGACAATCTGCCACAGGTGTTCGAGGCCCTGCTCGGCGAGGGCGAGCCGCTCGGGCTGCTGCCCGCGGGCCTCGGGGCCCGCGACACGCTGCGGCTCGAAGCCGCCCTTCCCCTCTACGGCCACGAACTCGACGACGAAACCTCGCCCCTGGCGGCCGGGCTCGAGCGCTTCGTGGACCTCGAGGTGGGCGGATTCATCGGCGCGGACGCGATCGCCCGCGACCGGGACGCGGGCCTCGATCGCCGGCTGGTCGGCTTCGTGCTCGAAGAGCGCGGCGTCGCACGGGCCGGCTGTGTGGTGGCACGCGCCGGCGAAACCATCGGCCGGGTGACCTCGGGTGGGCCCTCCCCAACCCTCGGCAAGTCGATCGGTCTGGCGTACGTTCCAGTTGGGGTGACCGAACCGGGCAGCGGATTTCAAGTGGTCGTGCGGGACCGCGCGTTGCAGGCCCGCGTGGTCGAAACACCCTTCGTCTAGCCGAGACTGGACAGAAGGTGGAGGACAGCGTGGATTTTGAAATACCGGACGAACTGTATTACACGCGTGACGACGAGTGGGTTCTTTCCGAGGACGACTCCGTCACGGTGGGCGTGACCGACTTCGCCCAGCAACAACTCGGAGACATCGTCTACGTCGAACTTCCGAGCGTGGGCGACCAACTCGAATCGGAGATGGCCTTCGGCGTGATCGAGTCCGTCAAGGCCGTGTCGGATCTCAACGCGCCAGTCTCCGGCCAGGTGATCGCGATCAACGAAGAACTCGTCGATCAACCCGAAATCATCAACGAAGAGTGCTACGGGGGCGGTTGGATCATCAAGATCAAGCCGTCCGATGAGGACGAAATCGAAACGCTGCTCGACGCGGACAGCTACCGCAAAATCATCAGCAAGCGGAGCACCTGATCGAATTCCCGTGAGTGAAACCGCATACCGCTGGAGCATCGCCGCCTTCGCGTGCCTGGCGCTCGCGATCGGCTGCGCCCACGGCGATGGCGATGGTTTCAACCCGATCGATCTGGTGGTTCCCAGTTTCAGCGACGACGACCTGCGACAAATCGGCATGGATGCCGATCGCGAAATCCAGAAGCAGGTCGAGATCATCTACGATCCGATCGTATCCGGTTATCTCAATGAGCTCGGACAGGATCTCGCGAGTCAGATCGCCCCGCAGCCCTTCATCTATCGGTTTCGGGTGATCAAGGCGAAGGACCTGAACGCCTTTGCGCTGCCCGGCGGCTACGTCTACATCCACAGCGAAACGCTCATGCGGGTCGGCAGTGTCGACGAACTGGCGGGCATCCTCGGCCACGAGATCGCCCACGTGCAGGCGCGGCACTTTTCGAGGCGAGAGGCGAAGACCGCACTGCCGGGTCTGGCCGCGCGCGCAATCGGCATGGGCGCGGCCGTCGCGGCCAAGGAGCCCGGGCTCGCGGTAGCTGCCGAGGGCGTGAACGTCGCACTCAAGATCGGATTTACCCGGGAGTTCGAAGCCGAAGCCGATCACCTGGGTGCCATCTGGGTGACGCGCGCCGGCTACGACTCGGTCGAGTTGACACACTTCCTCGACAAGATCATCCGAACCACGGAAGGGTTTCCCGACTACCTGCCCCCCTACCTGGCCACGCACCCCTTCCCCGAAGATCGGATTCACGCGATCGAGGCCGAGGCCGAAACCCTGCACCCGAAACCGGTGTCGGATCCGGAACTCGCCGCCGAGCTGCCGCGGGTGCAAGCGCGATTGGCGCTGTTGCTGGAAACCGGACGGGCCAACCTCAACCAGGGCGTTCCGGAACCGAGCGACCCGCGAATCGAAGCCGTGATCCAGCGAGCGGAAGAAACTGCAGCGAGCGGCGATCGCGACGGCGCGCTGCTCTTGTTGGCGCGGATCGACGAACTCGAGCGAGCGGATCCCCGGGTTCCGTTCCTGATCGGCGAACTGCTCTACGAGAGCGAGCGATACGCCGAAGCCGCGGCCAGTTACCTGCGCGCGATCCAGCTGGACGCATCGCGCGCGTTGGTCTTCTTCAAACTCGGCCTGGCGTTCAAACAGGCCGGGCAATCGCACCGGGCCGTCTATGCGTTCGAGCAGGCCGTCCTGCGCACGGCCGAGGCCAGCGAACTGCGCAAGCGATCCGAATGGGAGATCTTCAAACTCACCTTCGTGCCGATCGAAGCCTCCGGCTTCGTGGACGATTCGCGCTCGGATGCGATCGACGCCGCCGAAGCAGCAGCCGACGCGGAGGTCACAGCCGATCCAGAACTCGCAGCCGATGGAAAGCCGGGAGCCAAGTGGGCGTTTTCGACACGAGCCTCCCAGATCGCCTGGTGGGCCCGGCTCGGATCCAAATTTCGGCAGTACGCCGATCAGTTCGTCGTGCGTTGGATCGCGCCTTCGGGAGCCATCTCCGAGCGAAAACACGCCCGCAAACGCGCTGCCGACCTGATCGTTTCGGTGCTGGAATTCGACGACGAGCGAATCGCCGCCGAAGGAAGCTGGACGCTGGAACTCGTACTGGAAGGCGACGTGATCGAACGCCAGACCGTGATGATCCGCTCACAGCCCGGAACCGATATCCAACCGCTCTGACCCGCGAACGAGCCGGACGCCTACTCTTGCTGTAGTCGCTGGCGAGCGATCTCGACCCAGGTTCCCGCGGGCTCCAGCTGGAGGTAGCGCCGCCAGTGGCCGCGCGCTTTGCGGCGCAGGCCGATCTTCTCGTAGACCAGGGCCAGGCTGACGTGGGCATCCGCGTACATCGGGTCCGACGCGAGTGCGACCTTGTAGTGCCTCAGCGCCATCTGGTAGCGGCCTTCTTCTTCGAGCAGCGTTGCGAGGTTCAGGTTGGCTTCGACGTGGTTGGGATCGCTCACGAGCGCGCGCTCGAAACAGATCCGCGAACTCGCCAACCGATCCTGATTGAAATAAACGGATCCCAGGTTGCAGTGCGCATCCGCAAAATCCGGATCGCATTCGATCGCGCGCTTGTAGGCTTCGATCGCTTCCGCGTAGGTGTTGCGATTCGAGTCGAGCTTGCAGCCCTGCTCGAACCAGTTTGCGGCCGCTTCCAACAGCGATTCACTCGTTTCGGGTGTGCGCAGCGAAACCGGAGAATTCGCTTGAGCGGGTGCGAACTCGAGCACGAACTGCCCGTCGGGCTCGACCAGGACGCCGCCGTGCCGAACCACCACGCGCCGCGATCCATCCAGCCAGGGCCGCAGCGAACCCAGCGGCCGATCGACATCGGGGATTTGCTTGCGAATCGCATCGACGCTGCGGCGGATTCGGCGCAGCGATACACCGCGATCGAGCAGCGAAAGCACCGAGCGAACGGTGACGAGATCGCAAAACTCGAACTCACTACCTTCGCGGCGCGAATCTCCGGCATCGCGCGCAGCGGCAGGCTCCAGCAGCGCAGTGCGCTCCCAGTACTTCAGCCGCGCTCGAGAAACTCCGGTAATCCGCGCGACATCGCCGAGCGTGTAGGTCCCCACCGCGCTGAAGGGTACATCGACTGCGCGACAACGCCATCCAAAAAATGAACAGCCAAGCGGGATTAGAGCGGCGGCGCAGGTGTGTTTCCGGAACGGGGCACGATCTAGCGACAGCTCAGATTCGCTTTCGATCGCTGCAATTTAGCTAGGATTGCTCACGTGATTACTCACGCGCTCGAACGAAGGGAGGAACATGTCGAGAACCATCGTTTTCATCGCTTGCATTCTTTCCATCACACTGAGTCTCGCCTGTTCGATCGATCCGAGTGACGAACGGCCCGGGTTCAGGCTCTCCGGTGAAGTCCACCCGCAACCCGTTCAAGACTGGTCGTTCAGCTCCGACGCCAAGGAGATCTTCATCGAGACCGCGACTCCCTACGGCATCCCCCACTCGGTGACGATCTGGTGCGTGACGCTCGGCAACCAGCTCTACGTGGGCGCGTGGGAAGCGGACACCAAACACTGGGTCGCCAATGTTCGGCGCAATCCGAACGTGCGGCTCAAGATCGGAGACGAGATCTACGAGCAAAAACTCGAACCGGTTGCGGACGCCGCGACGATCGCCCAACTCAACGCGAGCTACGCGCGCAAATACGAGTACGACGCGGAAGACGACGCGGACGAGAGCGCGTCGACCGCCAATTGGCGTGTGGTCGAGCGCGACTGAGAGCGCGGGAGATGCTCCCAGCAGCCAACATCGCACTCGAGCGAAGGCGCGTCGCGCACGCCGCGAACACCGGCCGGCAAGAGCCGTTGCGTACCAGGGAAGGCGCTGCGCTCTTCCCTGGTACGCGGGCGGTGACTCGACTACGCCCCCCTCACAGCGTTCTCGCGGCCTCGCGCCAAGCCCACTCGAGCTTGTCGAGGTCTTCCTCGAGCCACGGGATCAGCTGCGTCTGCCGGATCACCTGCAGTTCGTTGATGGCGCCCTGCGGCGTCAGCGAGCCGGCCTTGAGCCCCCGGTAGATGGCGTGGACATCGACGTAGTCCTGCTGTTGGTCGAAGTCGTCGGCCCAGTACATCGAGTCACTGATCATCCAGTCCACCACGCTGTGGTAGGTCTCCGAACTGAAGAGGTGGCCCCACTCCATGGTGTAGACCTGCTCCAACGCGTTCAGCGCCATTTGCACCTGGGCGCCGCCACCCCGCGGCCGTCGCGGCCCGCGTGGCCGCGAGAGCGCCGTAATCGCCGCGTCGATCTGCGCGAGGTCGTGCACGTGTTGATCGCTCCGCAGGAAGACGTCCCAGGAACCCATGGTCCCACCTTCCCCGAGCGTCCACGGGTTGATGATGCGCCGCGCGTCGATCATCGCGCGGTTGAGCGCATCCGCCTCGCCGCGGATGGCGGCGCGCTCCTGGTCGGTGGCAGCCAGCGCGTAGGCCGATTTCAGTTCCGCGGCACGGGCGTTGACCGCTGCGGCCTTGCTGCCCAGCTCATCGAGTGACGCTTTCGCCGCAGCAAACGCATCCGCCAGGTACGGAACGGCGAACTCCTCCGACCCGAGGGCACCGGCCGCCCAACCGACCGTCGGCGAGAAGTCGAGCGGCAGCACGAGCGCGTTGGCGGCGCGCATCGCGAGCAGGCTGTAGAGCTTGAGGATGTTCTGCATCGGCTCCACGTCGGCGCGGTCCAGGTTGTCGAGTTGGGTGTGGTAGATGGCGTCGAATCCCGCCACCCACCAGCTCTGGGCCGCCGAGCCGCCTGCCTTCGCGCCAAACGACCAGGCGTCGGTCCAGGACCAGATCGGGTTGTAGAGCGAAATCTGGCCCGTCTTGCCGATCGCTTTGATCGCTTCGTTGATGAAACCGTTGATCTCCCAGGTGTTCTCCACCCAGTACTGACCCGTGGTCTTCTTGAAGCTGACGCCGTCCATGTTCAGCTCCACCACCAGGCCCTGCATGATCTCCGGATGCGCCTTCACGTATTCGTAAGACCCGATCAGCCAGTCGTAGAAGGTGTCCGAGGGACCGCCGAACTCCTCCGCGCCCATCGAGAGGAAGACCAGCGTCCGCTCGTTTTCGAATACCCCCGCCGCCCGTGCCTCGGAGAACGTGCGGGCGAACTCGAGCACCGCCGCGATGGAGGAGCTGTTGTCGCTCGTCCCCACCCACCAGCAATCGATGTGACCGCCGAAGATGATGTATTCATCGGGGTACTTGGTGCCGCGCAGATAGGCCGCGACGTTGACGGACTCCCCGAATTTCTCGGTCGCCGCATAGGCCCGGCCCTCCAACTCGATCACGACAGGACCGCTCGCCAGCAGACTCTGGAGACGCGCGGCCGAGTTTTTCGAGATGGCGAACTCCGGGATCGGTCCCCCGCTCACGTCCTGCTTGATCCCATCGGGGAGCGCAACGCCCCCGTAGTAGCCGTAGTTGATGATTGCCGCTGCTCCGTGGAGCGCGGCCTCCTCGGTCATCGTGTTCGGCCACACCTGCACGTTGTCGTCACGCCGCACCAGCGCGATGGCGCCGGCGAGGTCTCCCACCGCATCGAATTCAGCGGCAGTGCCGTATCCAACGTCGATGACCGGCGCCCGCAGGACCTTCCCCTTGTCTCGATTGCCGAAGGCGTAATTCTTTCCGAGCCATTTGCCCCAGATCCCGTACGCGTAGCCGTAGATGCTCGTCGGGATCTCCTCCGCCGTGGGTGCGATGACGCGGAGCGTGTCCCCCTCGTGCCCCCAGGTCGTGGTCGGAAAGCTCTCCATCACGACGTCGCCTGCGGCAAAAGGCATCCCGCGCAGGGTGTCGTAGACGTATTGCTGTGCGCTCCGCTCTGCGGCATCCCCGGCGACCTTCTCGCCGAGGCCGGAGATGTGCTCGAGTTGCATCATCGCGTGATCGGGGTCCAGCGAACCGAGCAGCGCGACTTCCTGCGCGGTCAGCCCGGCGCTAGCCCCCTGCCCCAGCGGCGGCGTGTCGGATGGCGCCGCCAGCGACCAGCCCAGGGTCATCGCCAGAATCAAGGCCCCGCCCAGAATCGTTCCGGTATTCAGCCTCATTGCCTCCCTCCTTCCCACTGTTGATGGGCTCGGGGAGGCACCGCGTCGCCGCTCCCCTATACCTCGGAGCGTGGGATGTATCCGGCAGCCGTACGCCTGTTCTTATGTCATGTCAATACTTTTATTGAAAAAAAATTCATTACATAGAAGTCACAGTCAAACGCGATTCAGATAGCGAGATCGACGAATTTCGCGACTCAATCGGTGCGCGGCGTTGGAGCGCAGCCAGCCGCAGCTGCCGCGAACAGAGGTCACCAAGACCGCGGCGATCCCCTCAGTCGTCTTCCCAACGACGCCAGCTTTCGTTCGGGCCCGGCACGCGGAGGCCCGCGTCGTCGTCGTAGAGGCCGCGCGCCGCTTCGGTGTGGCAGACCGCACAGTCTCCCCGGACGGCGACCCGCGGATCCGACCAGACGCGCTTCGGCAGCTCGTGGTGCTTGTCCTTCCAGCGCGGCGTGTCGGTAATCCGAACCGGCGTATCGCCGGAGCCGAGCCCGCGGAGAAACTTCCGCGCCGCCTTCGCCTCGCTGTTGTCGGCGGCGTTGTCGAGCAGATAACGCAACACCTGCTGCTTCGCCTCGTCGTCGAGGCTCAGCTCCTCGTCGAAGTGTTTGGGGAGCCCGTCCATCAGCTTGCGCCAGGACCGCTGCGGCAACATCTGCGGCGGATAGGCAATGTGGCAGTCGCCACATTCGGAGCGCACCACCTCGCTCGCAATCGGCGGGAAGCGATCGTCGTCCGCAACCGCAACCGCTGCGGCAGCCATCGTGATGATTGCGGCTGCTGCGATCAGGAACCTCGACATCGTCATTCCCCCGCGTGGTTCAATCTTTCAGAGCGCCTCTCCCGGCCTCGGCCGTCGCAAAGCGTAGCCCGGGCCTGCTCTTCCCGTAAGCAATGCATCCGAAGCCGTCGAAGCTGCATCGCGTTCCGTTAGCCCCCCGGAAGCGATTGTCACGCTGGTGTGGACCGCGGACTTCGAATCCCGCATCGAGGCCCCGTTGCCGCGGGATACGCCTCTTCGCTCCATATCGCGGCCGATCGCGCCCAATTTGCTCACAATCTTGCGCACACGGAATCAATCGCTTCCAATTCGCAAACCCACTTGAATCGCGCGCAAAACCGCTCCAGATTGGACCACTTAATCCGCTCATTTGCGCACGTTTGCGCAGCGGTCTCCCCCAAAAAAACTCCCACACCGATTGGCCAATGTGAGACTATGCGGGTTCCTTCGATTTTGAGGCTAGAGGTTTCGAATTCGGGTGTTTCGAAGAGGAGAGCGGCAATGTCGTTGCGGCACATATTCATCTACATCACGGGCGTCTTCTTCGCGGTAGGCGCCATCGCGCCCCAGGCGATTGCCGGACCGGAGCCGGACTGCTCATTGAAGATCGAGATCAACGCGCTTCGCGGCGGCTCACCCACGGTGACCGTGGGCACGACAAAGACCATCACCGCCACCGCCCGAATCGCCAAGGGTTCGGCTGTGGAAGGTACGGTGATCGACTCGATGCTGCAGATCGAAGCCTTCGACGGAACGGACCCCGTCCCCATCGATACGTCGGACCCGCTCGTGATCCGGCTCGGAGTCGGCAAAGGTGGCAACGGCGCAAAGGTCCCGCTGTTCATCAGCCGTTGCACGCCCACCTTCGCAAACCCGAATGGGTTCATCAAATTCATCGCGACGTTCACTGAGATCAAAAACCCACCGGTCTCGTCTCCGTGCGTCGCGACGCGACAAATCACCAAAGCCTGCAAATAAGATTGGCGACCCCTCGCCGAATCACTTCGGCACCGCTGTACTGGCATCGACAGGTCCACCCGGGCTCGAGACGATGGTCCGCTCCCCGCGTTTCGGCTGCGCCACCGGCAATCGAAGCGTTCAGCCCAACGGTGCTTCCGAGGAGAGGCGAGGCAGGTCTCGAGAGCGGCTTCGTTTGAGGCAC
>JAHEEJ010000034.1 GCA_024640705.1 Deltaproteobacteria bacterium | reverse complement strand
CGATACTCGTGCCAGGTTCCGCGAACCTTCGAGATGGCGATATCGCGTCCCAGCAGCAGGCTCGTGGCCGGACGGCCCAGCGCAACGATCGTGCGCGGTTGGACGGCGTCGATCTGACCGTCCAGAAACGGCTTGCAGGTGGCGACCTCGTTGGGCTGGGGCGTGCGATTCTTGGGAGGTCTGCACTTCACGATGTTGCAGATGTAGACCTCGCTGCGCGAAATTTCGAGGCCGCGTTCGATCATTTGTGTCAGCAACTCACCGGCTCGGCCCACGAAGGGCAATCCGCGACGATCTTCTTCTGCCCCCGGCCCCTCACCGATGAACATCAATGCCGCTTCGGGATTGCCGTCTCCAAATACGATCCGATTGCGACCTTCGCTGAGGGGGCAGCGCGTGCATTCGCCGAGTTCGAGCCGCACCGCTTCGAGGGTCTGAACGGCTTGCGCTGGCTGAGATCGCGCGGAGTCGGGTTCGCTTGCGAGCGCCGCCGGCGCCTCGACGTGTGGGCGCAAATCCAACGCGGCGTCTTCTCGCCGATCGAATTGCTCGACGCCTTCCTCGGCCAGTTCTTTCAGCGTCGCTCGGGCGCTGGCCAGCAGAGAACGCGCCTCGGCGGTCAGCGCGGAGTCCACGTCGGTGCCTCCCCGCTCCGTCGGTCGACGGAGCGCTCCATTTGCAGGATCGACAGCGCCAGGTCGGTCGCAGCCGGAACCGCCGCGCGATCGGCCTTGGGCTCGCCGGTACCGGGCTCGATCGTGCCGTGCCGCTGCGCCTCGATCTTCTCGAGTACCTCGAACTCGAAGCCCGGATCGTTGGCGTCGTCGTGGCAGCGCCCGCAGATCTGCAGGATGACGCACGAGTCGCACTTGTCGCCGAGCGCGACGATGTTGCCGATCTTCGCGGTGTCTTCCTTCACGTGTTCACCACCGGGTCCGTGACAGGATTCGCAACCCACCCGCGCCAGGTCGGCGTGGGACTCCACCGCGCCATCTTTGGGGAATCCCCCCGGTCGTCCGAATCCCGTGGTGTGACAAGCGAGGCAATCGGCCTGGTCGCTCTTGCCGTCCTTCTCCAGTGTCGCCACGGCGGCCGCGTGCGGGCTCGCCGCCCAGGTCGCGTACTCGCTCTCATGACAAGCCTGACAGGAATCCGAGCCCACGTGCTCCGCGCTGGTCGGGAGCATGTCGCGCGGAGCGCCGATCTTTTCTAGCAGTGCCTGTCGCTGTTCGAGGGAGAGCTTCGTGACGTGGGCATTCTCGGCGTGAGAGATCTGCGGGAGAAATTTCGCGTATTCGAAGCCGAGTGAGTGTTCCGGCGTGTGACAGGCCGCACAGGCGGCCGAGTAGTCACCTTCCGGCGTGAAGTCGGGGGAGACATGCGGTCCACCGCGCCCGTGACAGGATTCGCAGCCCACGTTTTCCAGCTCTGGAGTCTGTTTCGCACTCGTGAATCCACCCGGCTCGGAATAGCCGACGACATGGCAACCGACGCATTCTTCGTCGTTGGCGTCACCGTGCTTTACCAACGTGTCGTAGGCACTCGCGTGCTTGGTGAACAACCAGGTTTCCTGCTCCAGCTCGTGACAGATCCCGCAGGACTCATTGCCGCTGTAGCCCGACTTCCGGAGCAACATCGGGACGGGGGCTCCGGCGAGCTGGGCCATTCTCATGCGTGCAATGTGCTCGTCTCGCTTGGGATCCCAACCCTGTACGCGGGCGGCGATGCGGCCCTTGGCGTCGATGTAGAACGCGTCGGGTACGCCTCCGAATACCCCGTATTTGCCCTGGATCGAGCCGTCGTCGTCGAACGCGACCGGGAAGAAGTCGAGCTTCTTGTCCTTGAGCGCGCGCCGCACGGAGGCGGTCCGCCCGGAAATTTCGACGCCGATCAATGTCGGCCGTTTGTCGTCCGGCAATTCGGCCAGTGCCTCGCGGAAGAAGGCCAATGTGTGGTGGCAATGTGGACAGGTGTGGAGAAAGAAGATCAAGATGACCGCCTCGCCGCGGTGTGCGGCGAGATCGAAGCGCTCCTGGCTGTCGAGGATGTCGGCGCTGAACAGCGGCGCCATCGGGCGACTTCCCAGCACGGGTTCGCTCTCGGTCGCGAGGGAAGGCAGGCGCAGCGCCTCTCGGATCTGGCTTTCGATGGCTCTTTCCGGATCCGGTGCATGGGACATCAATTGCTGGATGCCGAAGATGATGAAGCCGTCCGCATCCACCCCGATCACGGCCATCGGTTGACGCAGCCCCATGCGCCGGGCGATGGCTGCGGACGAGTCGTCGAGCACGCTGAAGTCGATGCTGTTTACCTTTGTGAACGCGACGACCTTCTCTCGATTGGATCCCGTGGCGACACCGAGGATGTCGAAGTTGTACTTGCCGCGGAGTTTGGCGATCTCGCCCATCGCCTTCACCGCTGGGGTCGCGGCTTTGACTTCGGGATTGAAGAAGAAGACGACGAGCCTCTTTCCGAGCATCGACGAGATCGACAACGGCTCGCCCTCGAGCGTCCGGCCGGAAAAGTTTGGCAACGGCCGCTCGCCGCGTCGGAGTGGCGCCTTGGGCTTTGCCTCTGCCCCGGGCTTTGCGGCCTTCTGCGGCTGCTTGGCCGCGGAGGCGACCACATCGCCGTCATTGCCGGGCGCTGCGGCATCGCCGGGTGCGGCGTCGCCGCAGGCGATGACTGCGCCGAGGAGCGCCATTGCGAAGATTCGGATCTGCACGGGCCGCAGCATACGAGCCGCACCCCCGGCCGGCAAGCGAATTGCGGGTGGGTCCCATGAAGACGGCAGCTCGAGGAGCCGGTTCAGCGCCTACGGGCAGGCTGTGGTTCCCGACGTCGTTCCAGAAGGTCCCGGGTTGGAGCCGAAGTTCGCCGCGAGGAAGCCGAAGTCGCCGAATCCAACCAGGTCATCGACGGGCTCTGTGTGGTTGTAGAGTTCGTTGGTGGTGGCGAAGTTCTGCGTGAACGAGCCAAAATCGCCAAATCCGACCGTGCCGCTGTTGTCGTAATCCGCATCGCAGAGATTGCCGCATTGGTCGCCATCGGCGTCATCCTGTAACGAGTTTGCGGCCTCCGAGCAGTTGTCGCTCTCGTCTGTAATTCCGTCGAAGTCAAAATCACCTTTGTGCGGGTGAAACTTGATCTTGAGAATGCCGATGCCGCCCGTCTCGAAGTTCACCGCGGGCTGGAGCCAGCGCGTCAGCGTCGGCGATACGAGTTGGATCGTTCTCTTGCCGGAAGTCGGTGTGCGGTTGTCGTAGCCGTGCGCGTAGTGGACCGTCTTGTGTGGGCCGCGCCCGATGGCGGTCACTGTGACCGCGCCGGTGGTCCACGGAAAGCGCGAGCCTTCCACTGATCGAGTCGACACGCAGCCACTGATGGTTGCGGGGCAGTAGGAGTACGGTTTGAAGGTCACCACGTAGCCGTTGGTGACGACACCATTCGACGTTGGTGCAGAGGTTCCAATCGCGTCGTAGCGCCAGTCGTTCTCGCCGAGCGAGCAGCCACCGTTGCGGTAGTAACAGACCTTGCTCGTCAAGGCGCCCAACATCGTCATGGTTCCGCCGAACCTGGCGGCACCTTCCGTCACCTTCATCCTCGCGATGGTGTTGGCGCCCTGGTACTTCCTGACCGAGAAGTCACCCGGCCCAAAGCCCGGGTTGAAGAAGCCCGCATTGTTGCGAAGCGTCGCGTACGTATAGCTGTACACATAGGGGTAGATGGCCGCGAACTCGCCGAGTTGCCCCGTCGTCCGGATGCCGGCAGTGCCTGCCGGGGCTGCATCAAGGAAAACCGCCCCGCCCGTCGTCGTGGTTGCAAACAAGATGCCGGCAATGGGATTGCCCGCCTGGACGAGGCCCTTGCCGCCCGGTGTCGCGCCCGTGCTGGTCGCGGTGCAGGAGGTGGTGTTGGGTTCACCGCCGGAGGTGAAGAATGCGGGGTTCCGGTAGAGCGGTGGAATTCGGCCGCCCGTCATCCCGGTGTAGAACGCCGTGTCTCCCCGGGCCGGGCGCGCGGTCGTCCCCTTGCCCTGCCAGTTGGCCCAGGGCGCGCAATACAGCGCCATATACCGGGAGCCTCCCAACGGAGCGAACATGCCGGTTCCGTTCGTCGGCGTGGAGTCGAACGGGCAGCGGGGCTGGTTGGGGTTGCACTGGATTCCCTGCGGCAATCCGAACGCCGAATAGAACTCCGACTCGGGCGCACCGTTTCCGCAGTACGGGCCGGGGGTCGAATCGGCGATCGAGCACTCGTTGCCGAAAGACTTGACGCTCCAGGAGCCCTCGAAGAGTTGGACCCCCGCCCGCGCGCTCGTGGCGAGTGACAGCAGAGCGGTGATGACGACAATCGATCGATTGGTCATGGCGAACGCCTCCTGGAAAGCACAGCCAGGCGGTTGACTCCAGCGATCAGCACCGACCACGCGATCGAGTGTGCTCCTGTCGAATGATGCGGTCAATATTTTTTTAGGATGGGCAAGGTGCCCGCTTGCGCCGCGGGGAAAGAAGGTGCTGGCTGCTGTTTGGATCGGGCTTCGCTAGCGGCGATTGGGGTCCAGCTTCTTGCGCGCGATCGCGAGTTGCTCTTTGAAAAAAGCGTTGTCCGGCTCGAAGGTGATCGCCGTCTGTAGATTGCGGACCGCATTGGCGAAGTCCGACTGCCGGAGGTTGGCGCTCGCCATGTTGAAATACTGGCGCCCCTGTGGCGTGCGACCCTGGGCCTCGGTTTGCTTGCGGCTGCCGGCCGCTTCCGCTTCTGCGAGCTGCATCCTCACGCCCGAGCCGGTCTGGATCTGTTGATCGTAGGCTTTCCGGCGGCGCGGGTTGCGCAAGATGGAATAGGCCTCGGCGATTCGCTTGGCGATCTCGTCGATGGCCCGGCGGATCTCTGGGTCCTGGTGGCGATTCACGTCCGGATGAAATGTGCGTGACGTCGCGTGATAGGCTCGTTTGATGTCGCTCGGCTTGGCGTCGGCGGTCAGGTGGAGCAACTGGTAGTAATCGAGCTCTCCGAGGATCCCAGCGAGAGCCGCAATCTCCGTCGGAGCGAGCTGGGCCATCTTTCAGGCCTTCGTTTCGTCGTCGTCGTTTGCCGACAGGTCCGTTCCCGGTCTTTCGAAGAAGTCGTCCGCCAGGTCTTCGACCTCGCCTTCGACGATCGTCGGAGCGGTGGTCGTGAGGTCCTCGTCGATCGCCGTGATCTTTCCACCCGGGGGCGGTTCGATTGCGGCCGGTGCGAGCTTCACGTCTTCCAGCCCTTCGAGTTCCAGCAGGTCGTCGGATTCTGGTAGCAGGTCGTCGTCCATCAACGCGGGCGGAATTTCGATCTCGTCGGTGATCAGATCGTCCAATTCGATCGGCCGGAGCGCGGGATCGGCTTCGATCGGCTCGATCTCGGGTTCCACGACGACGGCGGGCTGCGGCGGCAGGTCCGAGACGATCTCCGTGGCCGCGTCCAGGCTTCCCTGCGCCAGCGTCCCGTCGTCCAACGCCTCCTCGTCCAACGTGCCTTCTCCGAGCGTTCCGTCGTCCAGCGCTTCTTCGCCCAGCGCTCCGGCGTCCAGTACCGCCTCGTCGAGGATCCCCCCTTCGAGTACGAGATCTTCATCGGAAGCGCTCAGATCTCCCAGCATTTCGTCGGGCTGTGCGAGATTCCCGGCACGGGTTTCCAGCTGTTCACCCGGTTTCTTCTCGGTATCCGACGAGACCACGCGCTCCGTTCGTCCGGACTCGATGATGTTCTCGATGTCGCCTTCCGAGAGGCCTGCAGAGAGCGTGATGCGCGTAGAAGCCTGTTTGCCCGTCGAGAGATCCTTCGCTTTCACGTCCACGATGCCGTCTGCATTGATCTCGAAGGTGATGTCGATCGAGACATCTCCTCTGCGCGCTTTCTGGAAACCCGAGAAGATGAACTGACCGAGCAGCTCGTTCTCCTGGACGTTGCGGGATTCACCCTGATAGACGCGGATGTCCACCGACTCCTGGTAGTCCTTGAATGTGGTGAATCTCCGCGTCTGCTCGATCGGCACCGGGGTGTTGCGCTCGATGACGGACTCGGCCAGGCCACCCGCCACGCCGATGCGCAAGGAAAGCGGCGTGACGTCGAGCAGGAATGCGTCGTCGCGCATGGGATTCACGAGCGACGCCGCGTGGATCGCGGCGCCCATCGCGACCACCTCATCCGGGTCGACATCGGATCGGGGTTCCTGTTGGAAGTATTCGCCCACCGCTTCTCGAATCAGTGGCAGTCGCGTGGGGCCGCCGACGAGAATCACGCCATCGAGATCTCGCGCAACCACGCCCGCCTGTGAGAGTGCTGCGTCGCAGACTCCGAAGGTGCGTTGGATCAGGTCGTGAACCAGCTTCGAGTATTCGTCGATCGTCAGGGATCGCTCGATCGAAAGAGGCTGCCCGTCCGGGCCGGCGATCACGTCCGGAATCCGGATCTCGACTTCGTCCTCGGTCGAAAGCGCCTTTTTGGCTCCCTCCGCAGCCACCTTGAGCTTTTCCAACGCGAAGGGGTCGTGCCGGAGCCGGATGTTGTGTTTGCTCAGGAATTCGTCCGCGAGCAGATCGATGACGCGATCGTCGAAATCGTCTCCTCCGAGGAAGGTGTCGCCGCAGGTTGCGAGGACTTCGAATACGTCGTCGCCGATTTCGAGTACGGAGATATCGAAGGTTCCGCCGCCGAGGTCCCAGACCGCAACCCTTTGGCGGAGCCCTCGCCCGAAACCGTATGAGAGCGCGGCTGCAGTCGGCTCATTGAGGATTCGCAGCACTTCGAGGCCGGCGATGCGCCCGGCATCTTTGGTCGCCTGGCGTTGATTGTCGTTGAAGTAGGCGGGCACCGTGATCACCGCTTTCGAGACGGGCTGCCCGATCTGTGCCTCGGCCACCGTCTTCATCTCGCGCAGAACCATGGCCGAGATTTCTGGCAGCGTGAACTGCTCGTCTCCGACTTCGATCACGACGCCGTGGTTGTCGCCTTCGGCGATCTTGTAGGAGCAGATCGACTGGGCTTTCTTGACCTCCTCAGAGCCGAAGAAGCGCCCGATCAATCTCTTCGCGGACGCGATGGTCCGGGCGGGGTCGTGGACGAGGCCTGCACGCGCCGCGTTGCCGACCGAAATCGACCCGCCCTCCTGGAAGAAGACGACACTCGCGGTGGTCCGCTCGCCATAGGCGTTGGCGAGTACCTTCGTGGCGTCCCCGTCCCGGATCGCGACGCAGGAGTTGCTCGTTCCAAGGTCGATTCCAATCGCGATTTCGGGCATTCGGTCTTTTCCCCGCTGCGGCATGAACGTCACCGCGCAACCTCGGGTTGGCGGCCGGGTCTTACCCACCGTGTCTTTACCGGTATCGGCAGAAATCGTCTTTGCTCAAGGGGTCCGCGCGGTTGTCTGAGCTGTTTTCGTCCATCCGAGCCCTGTTCTCCCCCGGGGGATCGCGCCGGAGGCGGTGAGAATCCCAAAAAGCCTTCGAGTTCGATCACTTGGCCTCGATCCAGCCAAGTGCTAAAAACGCCGCCCGCGCGGAGAATTCATGTCAGGTCATTCGAAGTGGTCCACGATCAAACGCAAGAAGGGCGCGGCAGACGCCAAGCGCGGCAAGATCTTCACCAAATTGATCCGTGAAATCGCGACCGCGGCGCGGATGGGGGGCGGCGAGTCCGACTCGAATCCGCGCCTCCGCCTCGCCTGTGACAAGGCGCGTTCGGCGAACATGCCCAAGGACAACATCGAGCGGGCGATCGCGAAGGGCACCGGTGCGGGTGAGGGCGACGCCTACGAGGAGGTGGTCTACGAGGGCTACGGACCCGGTGGCGTCGCGGTCTTCATCGAGACGCTCACCGACAACAAGAATCGCACCGTCGGAGATGTGCGCCACATCCTCACGAAGCATGGCGGCAACCTCGGGGCGAGTGGCTGTGTCAGCTATCTATTCGAAAAGAGAGGCGTCCTGAGATTCGATCGCTCGGGGATCGACGCGGATCGGTTGCTCGAGGTCGCTCTCGAAGCGGGTGCGGACGATATCACCGAGGAGGACGACTATATCGGTGTGATCGTCGCGCCGACGGGTTTCGAGTCGCTCAAGCGCGAGTTGGCGACGGCCGGTTTCGAACCCGAGCAGGCGGGCATCGAGATGGAGCCGACCACCACGGTTGCGGTGGAGGGGAGCGAGGCCGAGACGATGCTGAGCCTGACGGATGCGCTCGACGACCTCGACGACGTGCAGCAGGTGTACGCGAACTTCGACATCTCCGATGAGGAATTGGCGCGCATCGCGGGATGAAAGCGGGGCCCCGATCTGGCCGCGCACACTCTCGCCGCGCTTGCTAGACTCGCTTCCGCCTCCCCTCCTCCGAGACTGGAAACTTCTGACGCCCTGCGATTTCGCCGCAGGGTCCGTCGGACGCGGACGAGAGGTTTCATGCGCATTCTCGGAATCGATCCCGGTTCGGTCGCCACTGGATTTGGCGTCGTCGACTCGAAAGCCGGCAGGCTGATTCACATCGTTCACGGAACGCTCCGCCCGACGCCGCGTTCGTCAGCCGCCGAACGACTCCACTACCTGCACCAGGCCATCAGCGAAGTGGTGCGGGATCACGCGCCCGATGCCGCGGTGGTCGAGCAGGTCTTCGTCTCTGCGAGCGCGCGTTCGGCGCTGGTGCTCGGGCAGGCACGGGGCGTTGCGTTGGCGGCGGTGGGTGCGGGCGGCACGGCGGTCGTCGAATACTCGGCGTCGCGCATCAAGCTGGCCGTGACCGGAAACGGGCGGGCCGGCAAAGCCCAGGTGCAGAACATGGTCCGGAGATTGCTCGAGTTGGATCGCGCACCCGCCCGGGATGCTGCGGACGCGCTCGCCGCCGCGATCTGTCACGCAAACGCCGGAAAGATCGGCGCGCTGACCCAGGCGGCGCGTTTGCCCGCGAAACGCTCGACGTTGCGGGTGAGGCGCGCACCGTGATCGCGCGGCTCGAGGGGGTGTTGTGCAACGTCGCGCCCACCTGTGTCGTCGTCGACGTGGCTGGTGTCGGCTACGAGGTCAACATTCCGCTGTCGACCTTCACGGAGCTTCCCGATGAGGGCGAACCCGTCACGCTCCGGATCTACACGCACGCGCGCGAGGGCGCGATTCAGCTGTTCGGTTTTCTCACGGAAAGCGAGCGCGCGGCGTTTACGCTGTTGCTTCGCGCGAACCGGGTCGGACCCAAGCTCGCCCAGACCGTGCTCTCCGGAATTTCGCCGGCCGAATTGTTCGAAGCCATTCAGTTGGGCAAGGTGGCGGTTTTGCGCGCGGCGCCCGGTGTCGGGAGCAAGATGGCGGAGCGCATCCTGCTCGAACTCCGGGATCGAACCGGAGAACTCGCGGCATCCCTGGCGTCTGCCGGAGAATTGGAGCCATCGCCGGAAGGTGACGATCCGTCGACGACCTCGCTCGGGCAGGCGTTGTCGGCACTGCTGAACCTCGGCTATTCCAAGCAGCAGGCGGACCGCGCACTGACCCGTGCAGCAGAGGAGGAAGGGGATGATACGACCCTCGAGGGACTCGTTCGGGGCTCGTTGCGGGTGCTGATGAAATGACCCTCGCGCGTGAAGAGATCGGAGCGCTTTCGCGCGCTGCGCTGCCGGGCGAAGAGGCGCTCGAGGCTCGGCTCAGGCCGGCCACCCTCGACGAAATGGTCGGGCAGGATCGGCTGCGCGAAAACCTCGCGGTGTTCATTCGCGCGGCGTGCGATCGCGGCGAAGCGCTCGACCACCTGCTCTTTCACGGCCCGCCGGGCCTCGGCAAGACCTCACTCGCCCACGTCGTCGCCCACGAAATGGGCGCTTCGATCCGCGTGACGAGCGGCCCCGCGATCGAGCGGCCCGGAGATCTGGCCGCGATGCTCTCGAATCTCCAGCCGGACGAGGTGTTGTTCATCGACGAGATCCACCGGATGTCCGCGTCGATCGAGGAAATTCTCTACCCGGCGATGGAGGATTTCAAACTCGACATCATGATCGGGCAGGGTGCGGGAGCTCAATCGATCCGCCTGGACCTGCCGCGCTTCACGCTGATCGGAGCGACCACCCGCGCGGGATTGCTGACCTCTCCGCTGCGGGACCGGTTCGGTTGGTCGGCGCGCCTCGAGTACTACCCGCCGGAAGACCTCGAGCGCATCCTCGCCCGCAGCGCGCGGGTCCTCGGCGTGGAGCTCGAGGCCGGGGCCTGCAGCGAAATCGCGCGGCGTTCGCGTGGTACACCGCGGATCGCCAACCGGTTGCTGCGGCGGGTTCGCGATTTCTCGGAGGTCGCCGAAGGGCAGGGCAGCGCGATCGACTGCGCGCGCGCGCGCTTCGCGCTCGAGCGCCTCGACGTCGACGATTCGGGCTTCGACGGTCTGGATCGGCTGCTGATCCTCACGCTGCTCGAGAAGTTCGACGGGGGTCCAGCTGGGATCGAGACCCTCGCGGCTGCGGTCGGTGAGGATCGCGGAACCCTCGAGGACGTCGTCGAGCCCTACCTGATCCACCGGGGCTTCTTGAGTCGCACGCCGCGTGGGCGGGTCGCCACGCGGCTCGCGAGAGAGTATTTCGAGATACCGCTGCCCGACGCTGCCGACAGCCAACAAAAGCTGCTCTGAAGCGCTTCGGCGCAGCTTGCGGCGCCCATCCCGCCTCCGTGGCGCCCCCACCCTCAGCCGATCCGCGGAGAGGCCCCTAATGGGCCCAGGCGCGCCGCCACGAGGCCCGTGGGCTCTCGGTCAGGGCAATACCCCTCAACGCGGGGTCTTCGCCAGCCGATACAGCCTTCGATCCGGTGCAGTCGTGCATCGCATCCCATTCCTAGAGGCGAGGAGCGGCTGACGTGGTCGTACTGCTGATGGTGGGACGGATTCTGGCGATCGCCGGCGGGCTCGTTCTGTTCGCTTTCGGCGCGGCCGCGCTGGGCGTCGCCTATCTGCCGGAGAACGAAATCGCTCGCATGGCGGGCCGGCTGGTGGTGGGGATCGGCGCCATCGTGCTCAGCCCGTTCGGTTTGTCGGACGATCCGCGCGACGTGATGGTGGGCATCCAATCGGGCTTTGCGATGCGCTTCCTCGCAGCACCGGCGGGTCTGATCGCGTTCGTTGCGGCCCTGCTTCCGGGCAGCCCCAAAATTTCGGAGGGCACGAATTCCGAGGGCGGAACGCTTTCTCCGGAGACCGACGCGGGAGTGCTCCGCAAGAAGCGCAGGCATGCTTCCGCTCTCGCAAAACGAGAGGGCGCACTTGCGGCGGCGGAGTACTGCTTCGACAACGGTTTGATGGAAGAAGCCGCGGATCGCTTCATCGAGGCCGAGCAGTGGGTGCGCGCGGCCGAGATCCGCCACGACGAGGGCCGCTTCATCGATTCCGCGGAACTCTACATGAAGGGCGAGCGCTTCGACGCAGCGGGCCGGATCTTCGCCCAACAAGAAGAAAACGGGCGTGCAGGCGATGCGTATTTCCGAGCCGGCAACCACGGCATTGCCGCCGAATTGTTTGAAAAGGCGGGTGACCATCTCAAGGCCGCGGAGGCCTACGAAGAGTCCGGTTACTCGCGTCAGGCCGCCCAGGCCTACGTGAAGTGCGGCAAGTGGGAGAAGGCGGCCATCTGCCTGGAGCAGACCATCCTCGAAGAGTCGACCGGCGGTCGGGGTGACGGTGTCAAGAGTCCCGAGTTGCAGAAGCTCGTCCGAATGGCGGGCAATCTCTTCGAGCGGGCCGGCCAGCTCGAACGGGCGGAGGCCGTGCTCGAGCGCGGCGAGTGCTTCGCGGGAGCCGCAGAGTTTGCGTTGCGCCAGGGTCGGGACGAGAAAGCGGTCGAACTCTTTCTTCGCGCCAAGGATGCGCCGCGCGCCGCCGACGTGATGACGCGTTTGGGACAGGAAGAAGAAGCCGCGCGGGTGCTCGCGGAATATCACCGCGATCTGGGCGATGACGAAGAGGCCGCGCGTTGTTTCGAGAAAGCCGGCGAGTTGCTCAGCGCGGGCGACATCTACCGGATGCTCGAGCAATACGACAAAGCGGGCGAGTGCTACGAACGCTTCGGAGATTCCGCGCAGGCAGCCGAGATGTTTTCGATGGCGGGCGATCGCCAGCGCGCAGCGGCGAGCTACGAACAGGCGGGCCTGTATGCCGAGGCCGCGGATTGCGCTTCCGACACCGGGGATGAAAACAAGCAGGCTGAGTTGCTCGCACAGGCGGGCAATCACCTCAAGGCAGGCGCAATCCACCTGAAGGCGCGCCGGATCGACGAGGCAATCGAGGTTCTGCAACAGATACCGTCGGACCACGCCGACTTTGCCGCGGCATCGGCAAAACTCGGCGAGATCTTCCTCAAGCGCGGCAAGCACACACTGGCGATCGTGAAATTGCGCCACGCGACGGACAACGTCGAGATCACGCAACGCAACGTGCCGGCCTTCTACTACCTCGCGGTGGCACTCGATGCCAACGGCGACCTCGCCGAAGCGGACGCGATCTTCGAGCGGATTCTTTCCTTCGACTACAACTTCAAGGACGTGCAGGAGCGCCTGGACCGGACGCGGGCGAATCTCGAGAAGCAGAACACCGAATCCAAGGTCACCGAATCGCCGCCGATGACCAAGACCGCCGAGCAGGGCCGCTACAAGATCATCGGCAAGCTCGGAAAGGGCGGAATGGGAATCGTCTACAAGGCGACAGACACCGTTTTGGATCGAACCGTGGCCTATAAGGTGTTGCCCGATTCGCTGCAGGAAAATCCCCAGGCGCTGAAGAACTTCCTGCGCGAGGCCAAGAGTGCCGCCAAGCTCAACCACCCGGGCATCGTCACCGTCTACGACGCCGGTGAGCAGGATGGCGTGTTCTACATCGCGATGGAGTACGTCGACGGCAACACACTCAAGGAAATCATCAAGCACCGCGGCAAGATCTCGCCCGGAGGAATCGTTCACGTGCTCACGCAGATGTGCGAAGCCCTGGCCTACGCGCACGAGCAAAAGGTCGTCCACCGCGACATCAAGACCGCAAACACGATGTGGACCCGCGACCGGAAGGCGAAGATCATGGACTTCGGGCTCGCGAAGGTGATCGAAGAAGTCCGAAACCACACGACCGTCGTGTCCGGAACGCCCTACTACATGAGTCCGGAGCAGACCCTCGGAAAGAACGTCGACCATCGAACGGACATCTATTCACTCGGCGTCTCCGTGTTCGAACTCGCCACCGGAACGCTGCCTTTCCGGGAGGGGAATCTCCCGTATCACCACGTTCACACGCCTCCACCCGATCCTCGCGAGTTCAACGCCGAGTTGCCTCCGCTGATCGTGAACATCATCGCTCGCTGCCTCGAGAAGGAACCCGCGAACCGCTACCAGAGCGCGCTCGAAATCGTGGCGGAGCTCAAGGCCGCTCTCGAGGGTGGAGAGGCGAAAGCCTGAACGCTGCAGCGGGCCCGCCCTTCGCGACGCTGGTCTGCGCTGGATTCGGCTCGGTGAGGGTGCTTCGGGTGGGTCAGTCGAGGTGTTCGAGTTCGACCGCGACGGCGGTGGCAGCGGCTCGATCCAGGAACTCGATGCCCATGCCGGTGGCACCCGCGGCGGCATTCCCGACGCTATTCGACCAGACGACACGCCCTTCGATCTCGTGACGCGCGCCCGTTTCCGACAACTGGAAGCGCAATTTGAGCAGCGAACCGGCGGCGGCTGGTGAGTCTGTTTCGATGAACAGGCCGCCTGCGCCGAGCGTGGTGGCTCTCTCGCAGTGCAGGCCCGTATCTGAAAGATACTCGACTGTGATGCGAACCGTCCGACGGCGATAGCGTCGCTTGGAAACAGCACGGACGCCGCTCATTTCGCCTTCTCCTGACGAGAACGGGCTCGCTTCGCCCGCGTCCTCACAGCTGGCGTAGCCACGACCCGATCGCCTGTCGCAGCAGCGCATTGGCGGCCGGCCTCTCGACCACCCAGGCCGTGAGATCGGCTTTTTCGGAAATTTCTTCGGTGCGGTGTTCGGCAGCGTCGCGCGCCAACGCGATCAGGGCCGTGCGAAGATCGATTCCGGTTTCGTCGACTGCCATCGCTGCGGCGAGCGCACGGACTTCGCGGCGCCATGCTTCGAAGTCGATTTGTTCGATCTGTCGCATGGAATCGTCTTTGAGGTGGCGCCGGAGTCGGCGTCGAAGCCGCCGCTTGATGGCCGTCGAGACCGCGTTGACGATGCGGCCGTCTCCGCGGGCTCCTTCCAGATCCAGCGCAAGGCCCGCGATCAGCACGATCAGATCGCCGAGCTCCTGGGTGGAGAGGGGAAGCAGGGCGGGTGCAGTCAGGCGGCCCTCTGCGGCGAGCGCTTCGGCGTGGAAGGCCGCGGTCGGGTCGTCCGGCGTGTCGCCCGCCCTGGGATCCGAGGTGTCGAGCGCCGTCGCGAGTTCGCTCGCCGACTCGTTGACCATTCTGCGGAGATTCTCCCAAAGCGGTTCCGAGAGTTCTCCATTCCCAGCGTAGTGCGGCTTGACGGCAGCGTCTTCTGCGAATGCTTCCCAGTCACCGGGCGATGCGATGCCGAGTGCGTGCGCGATGCCGGCGCCGGTAGCCGTCGCCGCTCGATTTCCGCGCTCTCGAGCGACGCGAAGGAGTGTGCGCAGCGAACCTACATGACAGGGATCGTGGTCTAGCACCCGCTTGTAATGGGTGAGCGCTTCTTGCCAATCCGCGGGTCGGTGGCTCAAGAATTCGGCCAGCGAGGCGTGCATCTCGATCCGGTCGGGATTGAGGATGACGCCCTGGCGGTAGGCGGTGATGGCGCCATCCGGATCTTCCAGCGGGCCGGCGAGCAGGCGACCGAGTTGCTGGAGTACCTCCGAGAGCCCCTCGCGATCGTGGCCGCGGTGTTCGCGATGGAATTCTCTCAGCGCATCCGCGGCTGCCTGCCATTTGCCGAGCCCACGCAGCAGGCGCGCCCGCGACAGGGCCGCTTCCACGCAGTCCGGGTCCGCGCTGGCCGCAGCCCGGAACGCATCGGCGGCTTCCTCTTTTTCGCCCAGCTGTTCGAGAACGCGCCCGCGGATGAGCGACAACACCGGGCTCGACCGGGCGTCCTCCACGCCGCTGACGGCCAATGATGCGACCTGCAGGGCGTCTTCCGTCCGCTCTGAATCCCAGAGGAGTGTCGTCAATGCCTCCCAGGCTCGAAGTTGACTCGGGTCGGCGTCGAGCACGTCGCGGAGGTGGATTTCGGCGGATTCGTTTCGGTCTCCGTCGCGCAGTTCCCACTCTGCCGCTCGCAGCAGCCGCTCCGCGCGTTGGGAGTGCTCGGGTGCGATATCCGCCCAGCGCACCAGGCAGGCGATTCCCTCGTCGATGTTCCCTGTTGCCTCCCAGAGTTCGACGAGTGCCCGGTGGGCCTCGTCGAGGTGCGAATCCTCGCGCAGTGCGGCCTCGAGGTTGTCGATCGCCGCCTCGTGCTCGCCGGCTTCCCATTGCGCGCGTCCGATCACCGAGAGTTGAGCTGCCCGGTCGGGATTGGGTCCCCCGATCGCGAGTCGCTTCTCGAGGATCGCCTTCGCTCCGGAGAGGTCGCCCTGTGCGGCGAGCGCCTCACCGTGGCGGGCAAGAATTTCTGGATCCTCTGGCGAGATCTCGCACGCTGCCGCGAAACAACGCGTGGCGATGTCCGGATGATCGAGTTCTCGAGCTGCGCGACCTCCGGCAACCGCTGCGGCCAGCTGCTGCTCGGAAGTCAGTCGACTCGCAGTGGACGCCAGATCGAGGGTCCGCATCGCGGCCGATTCCGCTTCCTCGAACTGATTGAGTTCGCACGCAAGCCGTGCCAGAAGCGCGTGAGCGTCGGCGGCTCCCGGGTCCCGGCGAATCGCGTCGCGAATCCGGTCGGCCGCCTGTGCGGTCGAGGAACTTTCGGAGAGTTCTGCAGCTCGGATCAATCGCGCACAGCCCTCGTGATCATCGCAGCGTTCGGCCGCGCGGCAGAGTGCGTCCGCCGCACCCATGAGGTCACCCGCCCGCTCTCGCAGCTGCGCGGCGGTGTCCCAGGCGGGCTGGTGCGCGGGGTCCACTTCGAGCGCGTGATCGATTCGTTCTCGAGCGGCGTCCGTGAGGCCGAGTCCGTCGAGGGTCTCCGCGAGCTTCACGTGGTCGGCGCAGCTGGCACCGGATTCGGTGTCGTTGCACCAGAGTTCGAAGGTCTTTGCGAAGGCCTCCCGATTGCCCACGCGTTCGTAGAGGAGTGCGAGTTCGCGCATTGCTGCGGGCGGAAGGCCTCCGATGCTGGCCGCGTATTCGTAATCGCGTATCGCGCGATCGATCTCGCCTGTGTGATCACGCGCGAGTTCAGCGGCGCGAGTCAACACCTCGAAGCGGCGATCTGGCGCAGCGTCCCCGAGCATCTCGACCTCGCTCTCGTAGAGGTCCAGCGCTCCGCGCCAGTCTTCCATCGTTTCGAGCAATTGCTGGAGAGATCGCAGCGATTCGAAATCCTGGGCATCGGCTTCGAGAGCGGCCGCGTAAGATCGACTCGCGCGCGTCGTCGAGTGCAAGCGGTGCCAGCAGACGTCGCCAAGCCGGCGCAGCAACGCGGCTCGCCTGGACGGGATGCTCGGCGTGCCATGTTCGAGTTCGTGCTCGAGGGTCTGGGCGACTTCGGCCCAACGCCCGAGGCGTTCGAGATTGCTCCTCAGTGCGCGCAGAGCGGGCGCGCAGAGAGGGTCCTG
>JAHEEJ010000304.1 GCA_024640705.1 Deltaproteobacteria bacterium | reverse complement strand
ACCTCCCGCATGCCGGCGTGGAAACCGGGGTCGACAACGCCACGGTCGATGCCGTGTTCGCATCGTGGGATCTGCCGGGATCGCCGGGATGTGCGCTCGCCGTGGCGCAAGATGGCGTCCTGGTGTACTCGCGCGGCTACGGTTACGCCAACCTCGACTACGACATTCCGATCACGCCGCAAACGGTGTTCGACGTCGCCTCGGTCACCAAGCAGTTCAATGCCGCCAGCCTCAGCATGCTGGCGTTGGAAGGAAGGCTTTCGCTCGATGATGACGTCCGCAAGTGGCTACCGGAACTACCCGAGTACGAGTGGCCGATCACGCTGCGGCACATGCTCCACCACACCAGCGGCCTGCGTGACTATCTGAACCTGTTCCCACTCGCCGGGCGCGACGACTACTATCCGATCTCGCACGCCCAGATTCTGGCGATGATGTCGCGGCAGCGCGCGCTGATCTTCCCGCCCGGCGATCGGTATCTCTACAGCAACACCGCCTACATGCTGCTGGCACAGGTCCTAGAGCGCGCCAGCGGCAAAACGCTGGGCGAGATCACGCGGGAGCGCATCTTTGATCCGCTGGGGATGCAAGACAGCTTCATGTACGACAACCGCGAGGAAATCGTTCCTCGCCGCGCAACCGGCTACGATCGCGATGCCGACGGCCACGTGCGGATCGTGCACAACTACAACTTCGACGTCTCCGGCGACGGGCAATTGTATTCGACCGTCGAGGATCTGCTGCGCTGGGACAACTACCTGCACGGTGCCGAGAAGCCGGCGATTGATTCGATGATGCTGACCGAGGGGCACCTCAATAACGGCGAACCGACCGGTTACGCCCTTGGCATTCGGTTGGATGAGTACCGCGGCCTGCGCACCGTCGGGCACAGTGGCAGCTCCTGGGGGTTTCGCACCGAGCTCGTACGGTTCGTAGAGCCCGGCCTGTCGATCGCCATCTCCTGCAACAGCGATTCCGCCAACCCGGAAAATCTGGCGAAACGCGTCGCCGACTACTACCTGGCAGACCAGCTAGGGCCCGAGAGCGGCGAAGAGGCACCCAGCGCCGACGAGCAGGTCGCTGACGCGGCATCCGAGCCACCCGCGCTGACATCCGATCAGCTGGAAGAGTTTGCCGGAACCTTCTTCGCTCCCGAGCTCGACGCCAGCTACCGTTTCGAGGTGGTCGACGGTGACCTCGTGGTGCGCATCGAGCAGGAACCGCCGATCGAAGTCGCGGTGGTCGCCGATGATCGGTTCGAATTCAGTTTCCACCCCAGAGGATGGGCGGAACCACAGCGGGTAGATCTGGAGTTCGATCGCAACCGTGCCGGCGCCATCATCGGATTTGGCCTGAGTGCGGGCTCAGATCGAGGCATCGTATTCGAGAAGCGCTAGCTCCGGTCACGGGATACCGATTCGTGCGACCCCGCGAACCGTGTCCAGGATCCACCTGCACGAGTTCACGGTCGCAATTTCAGCTGGGTAACCCAACGGTTCAGCTGATCAAAATCCACAGCGATGCCGCCACACACCACGACGAGAATCCGCTGCGCATCGGAGAGGCATTCTGCCTTTTCGTAGATCAACGACAGACCCGCGCCGCACGCGGGTTCCACCAAAATTCGATGGCGGTTCGCAAACTCCAGACATCCGCGAACGGCCGACGCATCGGAAACGACGACCGACCGAACGGGGTGTTTCCCAGTCCATTCGAGCGCGGCATCCGCTACCCGGCGGGCACCCAGACACGTGGCAATCGAAGTGATTTCTGGCAGCACAACCGCTTCCCCCGCCGAAATCGAGGCGTGCAGCGATTCTGCCCCGGTGGTTTCGACGGCGACGACCGGGACATCCGACCAGCCAGATCGATGCATCCCCTCGAGCACGCCGCAAAGCAGGCCTCCGCCACCGACCGTGACGACGACCAGGTCGGGCTTGCCGTGACTCTCGGCAACTTCGTCGATCAGCGTGCTGTGTCCACGCCACAACGTAGGATGATCGAAGGGTGGGATGTAGGCAGCGCCCTCTTCGAGCGCGAGCTTCCGAGCCTCGACATCCGCTTCGTCCCAGACGTCCCCGCACACCTGGACTTCGGCACCCATCAGGCTGAGCTTATGGCGCGTCGACTCGGACGTGGTCGATGGCACCACAACCAACACCGGCAACGACAACTCACGTCCCGCATAAGCCACGGCGTAACCGGCGTTGCCTCCGGATGAAGAAACGAATCGCTTGCAGCCGGCCGATTCGAGTTCCTGGCAGAGAAGACCGATGCCCCTGATCTTGAAAGAACCGATGGGTTGCAGGCACTCCATCTTCAACCACACGGTCTTTCCGAGCGCCGCTTCAACTTCAGCGTCCCGAATGATGGGCGTTTGAATATGCAAAGCCGCATTCTTGATCGTCGGAGTCGACATTGACGCATGGTAGCCGACTTCCGCTCGGTGAAAACGCCGTTATAGATCGGCCGGTTCCGTTCGGCCTTGTTCCGGAAAATCGCATTGGCCATCTCTTCTTTGGCTTGGCGACGGCCGGCGCCGCAATCTACATGAACGCTGCATGCGCCGAACGCGACTCAAATGACGGTGAGCATTCTTCGTAATGTTCTTTCAGTTCCTTGTGATTGGCCTGCGTGCTACAAATGAGGCGAACCGACGCCACGCGTCAACCGCATTCGATGAGACCCATCTTCACAGGGGAGCCATGAGCGGCGCCAACGAGATCCACATCACTCCGGGGATGCAGCGCTATATCGACAAGAACAACGCCTATCTTGCCGAACGAGACCGTTACATCCGGGAAGTGGTCAAGAAATCGAAGTTCGACACGATTGCCGTGCACGGCCTATATACGATGGAGGACGCGCTCGAGGACTACCAGGGATCGATCATCGAGCCGATCTTCATGAGCACCGCTCAGGCGTTTCACGATTCCGATGAGATGGCCGCGGCGCTGGGCTACCTGATCCCCAGTTGGTCCTACTCTCGCATCGCGAACCCGTCGACCTACTACTATGAGTGGACGCTGGCTCTACTCGAGGGGTACGGATTCGATGGGCACACCGAGTGCTGTTCGACTTCCTCCGGGATGGCGGCGATCATGACTGCGGTGCAACCCTTCCTGGTGCACCGATTCCACAACGTGCTCGAGCGGCGCAACTTCGTGGCGACGGCGCAATGCTACGGAGGCACATTCCAGCAGTTCCAGGTCCGCCTGGCCGAGGAGCGCGACGTCGAGTGCCGCTGGGTCGAGGACCCGACCAATCTGGACGAGTGGGCTTCGAAGATCGACAAGGAAACCCGTTTTTTGTACGGCGAGCTTCCGAGCAACCCCGGTCTCGGGTTCTTCGACATCGAGGCGGTGGCCGATCTGGCGCACAGCCACGACTTGCCCCTGATCGTGGATTCCACCGTGGCCACGCCGGCCCTGCTGCGGCCGATTTGTCACGGTGCAGACATCGTGGTGCAATCGGCGACCAAGACGCTGACCTCCAGCGGATTTGGTATCGCCGGTGCAGTCATCGCGCGCAGTCCTCTCGTCACGACCATCGACAATGATGCGCTGAAGAACAACTTCGCAATCTACGTCAAGTATCTACCCAACCGCGACTACGGGCCCAACTTGCATCCGCTGCAGGCGGTGATGAGCCTCAACGACATGCGGACGCTGCGCACCAAGATGGACCGGATGAGCCAGAGTACGATGAAGGTGGCTCGGTTCCTGGAGACGCATCCCAATGTAGAGAGCGTTCAATACCTGGGTCTGCCGGACCACCCGCTGCACGAGCTGGCGAGCAAGTACCTGTGGCTGGTCGATGCCGAGCACGATGAACTCTACGGCAAACCGGTCAACCGTTACGGGCACCTGATGTCGTTTTGCGTGAAAGGGGGCCCGGAACGGGCGCGCGAGTTCTTCGATGGGCTCCAGCGCATCTGGCGCGCGACCGACCTCGGGCGGATCAAGAGCGTGGCGACGATCCCCTCGATCTCGACCCACCAGCAGCAGGGCGAGGAGGGGCGGCTTTTGGCCGGCATCCCGCCCAACCTGGTGCGGCTCTGTGTCGGCGGCGAGCATCCCGACGACGTCATCGCCGACCTGGATCAGGCATTGCACAGGATCGGAACCAGCACCACGGCCGCGGTGACGCGCTGACTCTAAGCGGCGTATCCGCTGCCGCTACCAGGAGTCGCCGCCCGGTCGGCCTTGTCGGCAGAGCCTTTCTGGGGCATGGGTCCTATCTCCACTCGGAGTCGAGATCCCTCTCTTGGTTGATCCCTCGATTTGGTCCAAACTCAGCTGACGGGGAACAGCTCGCGCTCGTCTGTACGACGTCCGTCCAATCGATTGATGGTCGTCCGCTATTCGTCCAGGTCGCCGACGATATCATCGGCATGGCTCGAGGCGATGATCCGAATGGGGCGGTCGCGGCGCAAATACTCCCACGCCCAATGCGAGAGCACCAGAAGCCGGTTGCGGAAACCCACGATGTAGTAGAGATGCACCACGAGCCACGCGATCCAGCCGGCGAATCCCT
>JAHEEJ010000303.1 GCA_024640705.1 Deltaproteobacteria bacterium | reverse complement strand
AACCCGGTGCTTCCCCGAACGGTGGCGACTGGTAGTAGTAGGCCCATTCGATGGTTCCCCAGTAGAGAATCGTCGTGCCGATTCCGCCGCAGAAGAGCATCGCGGCCCAGCTGAAAGTCGAGTATTCGGGCCGGCAACCTTCTGGGCCGAGGCGAACTCGTCCGTGGCGTCCGAGCGCGAGCCAGAGCAGGAACGTGAGCGCGGCAATCCCGGCCCAGATGTAGAAAACGCCGAACTGCGTGGTAATGAAATCAAAAGCCGTGCTTACCGATCGGGCGCCCGCCTCGGGAAACAAGATCAGTGGAACGCAGACACCCACGACGATGATCGCCGTGCTGATGAAGATGAACCAATCGATGTTATGGTCGGACCCTGACGGCTCGCTTTCCTGCATATGTCGGAATCACCCGTGTTTCAAGCTCGAAGAGTCTCTGTGTGTCCGTCGACACTCAAGGCCTGTCCCGTAATGTGGCTGCTGGATTCAGCGCAAAGAAAACGCACGAGGCTCGCAATCTCTTCGGGTTGAATCAGGGTTCGCATGGAATTCCCTGCAACGTAATTCGCGTGCACCTCTTCCACGCTTTTCCCGAGAACTTCGGCGTCGGCTTCCATCACTCGGCGAATCCGCTCGCCCTCGACCGATCCCGGACATATCGCGTTCACACGAATGCCAAAGATGCCCAACTCCATCGCGAGCGTCTTGGTCAAGCCGATGATCGCCCACTTCGAAGCGACGTAGGGCGAGCGATTTGGACACCCACCGAGTCCCGCGGTCGAGGACATGTTGATGATGCAGCCACCGCCCGCTGATTTGAGAAGAGGTACGGCCTTGCGTGCGCAGAGAAACTGACCATCCAGGTTGACCGCGATCGTTCTGCGCCACGCATCCGGCGAGATGTCCTCCACCGGCCCGATCGGGCCGGCGATGCCGGCGTTGTTGATGAGCACATCGAGTCCGCCGAGCACCGAACTGACATCGTCGAACAAACGGTCGACTGCATCGGGGTCCGACACATCGGCAATCGTTCCGGTAATCGATCCCCGATCCGCAGCTAGCATCCGTTCGACCGCCTGCTCGTCGCTGTCGCAAATGTGCACCCGTGCCCCTTCGAGGTCGAACGCTCTCGCAAGGCACTCGCCGATGCCGCTCGCTCCTGCCGTGACGAGAACACGTTGTCTACCCGTCATGAGTTCTCATCCATTCGTCGAGTTCGGTGTGCTCACAGTGGTTGGGCGCTTACGTCGAACCGAAAGGCGATCGCGGGGCGGGGCGATTGCCGACCGATGGCCTGGATCGGGCCGGCGAGAGGTAGGCATCGGTTCTCGGACAAACGGTCACCGCATCGGGTTGCATGGACGGCGCATACCTTACCGCATGCGGTTGCGACGCTGTTCGATCCCCCGCCCCGCGACCGTCGGTCGGGTCTGGCGGCGTCGCTCCCGATTGGCTCGCACACCAAGACAGGGCAGGGGACGAACGGGGCCTGGGTGGCGCTGGCCGGGATCCCATCGAGTCGTTTTTCGATCCACCGGTCGATCATGAAATATCTTATTGAATTCAATTGGTTAGCGATTCGAGAGGGGTGTTCTGAGCCAGCCAGAAGATTCTACCCTCGATGGAACGCGGCCGAAAAAGGAGTGTCGCCGCACCGGCTGCGCGCGGGGCGAGGCTCGACGCTGGCACGCCGAAAGCGGGCTTCAGAACGCGCTCTAGAAGGCCGATGCGCGCTAGGTGTCCGACTCTGCATTCATGGGCTCTTCTCACCTCTACTGGCTGTGGGCGATCGCCGCGATCGTGCCCGCGGTGGGTGCCATCCGCGCATTGAGGCGTTCGGGCGCCGAGTGGAGCCGCCCAGTCGTGGTCTTGCAGCTTGCGATCTCGATTTCGATCGCGAGCTTGGCGCTGCCGTTTCTGGTCAGCGACAGCGCGGGCGCATGGGTTGATCTGCTCTGGGTGCTCGGGTCGACGATTGCGCCGGCCAGCATTCTTCTTCTCGCTCTAAACGCCTCGGGTCGCCGGGATCGCCTGAAGCCGGGGTTTGTTCTGTCCGGGTGTGCGGTACCTGCAGCTGCACTCCTCGTTCTGTTGGCATCTCCCTGGGGATCCTCGCTATCGGCTGGGTCGGCGAATCAATGGTTCGGTGAGAATGCCGCATGGGAAGCTTTGTTTGGGTGGGCCTTCAAGCTGCCGTTGACCTTCGGTCTTCCCTGTCTGCTGGCCTCCCTGATCGTTTTCTTCGATGAATATCTGCGCCCACCCAAGGCGAATCCACGTCATGCTTCGTTCGCGGGCGCCGCCTGTGCCGCGCCGGCCCTGACGATCATCGTCTGCGCGATCGTCGGCAGGCGCTATGGGCTCGAACCGGCTTCCCTGTCGTACCTGGTTCCATCCGTCGTATTTGGCTGGATTTTGTATCCGGGTCGTATCGCGCATCTCACCGCGCGTATGGCTGCAATCGATGCGCTCGGTGAAGCGGTCGTGATCATCGACAGCACCAATAAAATCGTCGATGCCAACGGCCTGGCACTCGACCTGCTCAAACCGACTGCGGGCGATCTTCGCGGCTGCTCGGCAGCCGACGCCCTCGCGTCGATTCCCGAGCTGATCGCAATGTTGGAAGATCCATCGAAGATCTGCGTCGAGTTCTTCACGGGCAAGACGGCGGGGACGCGGCGCTGTCACGAAGCGCGTCTACACAATCTCGAGAGCAGCGAGTCGGAAGGCTCTCGAGTCGTTGCGATTCGCGACATTACCAGCAATCGCGTGGCTGAAGACAAACTCTTCTATCAGGCCCATTTTGACAGTCTCACCGGCCTTCCCAACCGACGACTCTTTCTCGACAAGATCTCTTCGATGATCAATGAAGCGAAACAGGAAGGTCATCAAGTCGCCCTGATGTATCTGGACTTCGATCGGTTCAAGGAAATCAACGATACGTTGGGTCATTCAGCCGGCGATGAGCTGCTTCGAATCATGGCCCATCGCCTTCGTCAGCACCTGCGCAGCAGCGACACGCTCTCGCGAACCGCATCACATACGCCACCCGAGGTGTCGCGACTGGGCGGAGACGAGTTCGCGATCTTGATGTCCAGATTCGCATCGATTGAAGACGTCAAGGAGGTCGCAAGCCGCATCCTTGGTCTGGTTTCCGATCCGGTAACGATTGGCGGTCAGTGTGTGTGGAACGCATGTAGTATCGGGATCGCGGTCTTTCCTGATGATGGCGATGAGATTTCGACCCTGGTCAAAAATGCCGACTCCGCGCTCTATTACGCAAAGAACCAAAGTCGCGGTCAGTATGAATTCTATCGACCCGAACTCGGCTCCAAGGTTGTGCGCAAGGCATCGCTCGAGAAACAACTGCGCGGTGCGATCGAAGCCAAGGAATTGGTGCTTCACTATCAACCCAAGATCGATCTCAAAAAAGAGGAAGTGGGTGGAGCCGAGGCACTTCTGCGCTGGGACAACTCCGAACTCGGAGTCGTTCCCCCGAAGGAATTCATTCCCGTCGCTGAAGATTGCGGCCTGATCGCATCGATTGGCGCCTTCGTAATCGAGAAAGCCTGCGCTCAAATGAAGGATTGGAGAGATGCGGGCCTCGAGCTGATACCGATTTCCGTGAATGTTTCGTGTTTTCAATTTACCCGGATGAATTTACAGACGGTCGTAGTCGATGCGCTGAACAAATTCGATATAGACCCCGATCTACTCGAACTCGAGTTGACTGAAAGCGCTTTGCTGGATGACAATGATGAAACCGCCTCTTGTCTTCGGGAACTCCGCGCGATGGGCGTGAAGATCTCGCTCGACGATTTTGGCACGGGCTACTCCGCTCTCAGTTATCTGAGTCGCGTACCACTCGACGTGCTGAAAATGGACCGCGCATTCATCCGAGACGTCCACTCGGATCCATCGGCGCTGGGAGTTGCGTCAGCAGTGGTTGCGATGGCCCATAGTTTGAATTTGCGCGTCGTTGCAGAGGGCGTCGATTGCGCGGAGCAGATTGAGCCGCTGCGCAGAATGGGCTGCGACCTGATTCAAGGATTCATCTTCAGTGCCGCGATCGACGCCGAAGAATTCAGCAAGTATCTGACGACAGACGGTCGAAAAATGCCACTTGCGTCTGTCGAATCGGCGGGGCATCCCACGGCAGATACGGTGGACGCCGAGCTTCAGGTCGCGAGTGACGTTGCACCGGTCGAAACAGAAAAGGCGCAGGAGGACCCCATCGACCGCCATGCGCTGATCATCGATGATGACCGAATGCAGATCGGGCGCACCGCGATGAGGATGAACCAGATGGGAATTCCCTCGTACTACGCGCGAGACCCGGATGAGGGCGTGCTGTTCGCGCTGCAAGAACCCGGCCGCATTCGAGCAATTTTCGTTTCCGCGGATACGTCCTCACGCGACGTGGAACGCATTGCGCAGCAGGTTGCGGGACAACTGCAGGGGGACCGGCCGTCCATCGTGGTCGTTGGCGAGAAATTCGACTCGGATGTGATTGCCGAACTCCAAGGAAAGGGCCCGGTCTGGTCGCTTC
>JAHEEJ010000033.1 GCA_024640705.1 Deltaproteobacteria bacterium | reverse complement strand
TTTCATGATGGCCAGCCAGAAATACCTCTACGTCAGTTCGTCTCGGCTCAAGGAACTCGTCCGGCTCGGCCGGTCCGTGGACGCGTTCGTCCCCGCGGTCGTCGCCAAGAAGCTTCACGAGCGGCTCGGCGGGTGACGCCTGGCTGAAGCCGGGGTCCGCAACGGCTCCGAGCTCTCCCAGGTTCGTTGTTGCTTTGGCCGGGTTCCGTTAACCTCGCAACGAATAAAGGGAATTCCCAAGGCATCGCGATGGAACAGCGGCGTATCCTGGTCGCAGTCACGGGTGGTATCGCGGCGTACAAGATTCCGGAGTTGATCCGGATCCTGCGCCGGGCGGGCGCTTGCGTCCGCTGTGCGATGACGCCGGCGGCCCAGGAGTTCGTCTCTCCGTTGGTTCTGCAGACGCTCACCGGCCATCCCGTGCGGACGGACCTGTTCGACGCCTCCCAGGAGGGAGAGATCGACCACATTTCGCTGGCCGACTGGGCGGAACTCGTGATCCTGGCGCCCGCGACGGCCAACACCCTCGCAAAAATGAGTTGCGGGCTCGCCGATGATCTCGTTTCCGCGGTGCTGCTCGCGACGCGAGCGCCGGTTCTCGTGGCGCCCGCGATGAACGTGAATATGTGGGAGCACCCGGCCACGCGCAGCAACATGGAGACGCTCCGCCAGCGCGGGATTCGCGCGATCGGACCCGAAGTCGGCGAACTCGCGTGTGGTTGGGAGGGGGCGGGGCGCATGTCGCAACCCGAGGCGATCGCCGCAGAGGCCGGGTTGTTGCTCGGGTCTCGCGATCTGGCCGGTGAAGTGGTTCTGGTCAGCGCCGGCGGAACCCGCGAACCGATCGACCGCGTTCGGTTCCTCGGCAACCGGTCGTCGGGCAAGATGGGTTTTGCGGTCGCCGCAGAGGCGGCGCTGCGCGGCGCCGACGTCGTGCTGGTCGCGGGGCCGACGCCGCTGGCCACGCCGGCGGGTGTTCGCCGGGTCGACGTTCAGACCGCGCTCGAGATGCGCGATGCGCTGCTGGCCGAATTCGAACGAGCGACCATCACCGTGATGGCTGCGGCCGTCGCCGACTTTCGCGCCGCCCGGCCTTCCGAGTTGAAGATCAAGAAAGAGGATCTCGCCGCCGACTCGGGCCTGACGCTCGAGTTGACCCGCAACCCCGACATCCTCGCGGAACTCTGCGCGCGCAAAGGCGATCGCCTCGTGATCGGGTTTGCGGCGGAGAGCCACGACCTGATGGCCTCCGCGCAGCGCAAGATCGCCCGCAAGGGCTGCGATCTGCTGGTCGCAAACAACATCAGTTCCGAGACATCGGGCTTCGACACCGATGACAATGCCGTGGTCTTCGTCTGGCCCGATGGCCAGGTCGAAGAGCTTCCGACCCTGCCCAAGAGAGACGTGGCTGCGCAGCTGCTCGACCGGGTTGCGAAAGCGAGAGGTGGAGACGAATGATGCGCGGGTTCATTTCCTCGCTGCGAATCGCGACGATCTCGCTCGCGCTGCTCGCGCTGTTTGCAGGCAGCGCCGCGGCAGGCCACATCAACGTCATCACGATCGACGGCTCGATCAATCCGGCGTCATCCGACTACCTCCAGGGCGCGATCGCGCAGAGCGAATCCGACGGCGCCGAAGCGCTGCTGATCGAACTCGATACGCCAGGAGGCCTGCTCAGCTCCACCAAGGACATCATCCAGGCGATGCTCAACGCCAAGGTTCCGGTGATCGTCTTCGTTTCACCCAAGGGAGCCTGGGCAGCTTCGGCCGGAACGTTCATCACGCTGGCTGGCCACATTGCCGCGATGGCACCGGGCACCAGCATCGGCGCGGCGTCTCCGATCAGCGCGTCGGGCGGGGGAGGTAAGCGCGAAGAGGACGACGAACGCTCCGACGTGTCGATGGAGAAAGCCGAGAAGATGACCATGGCGTTCATGGAGGCGATCGCCAACGAGCGAAAGCGCAATGTCGAGTGGGCGATCAGCGCGGTTCGGGAAGCCGAAGCGATCACGCAGGACGAGGCACTGAAACTCGGGGTGATCGATCTGGTGGCCGCCAATCGAGCCGACCTCCTCAAGCAGGTCCACGGAATGGAGATCGAGGTAGGAGACGAATTGGTCGTCCTCGATCTGGACGGCGCGGAAGAGCGCACGATCCAGATGACGGGAATGACGAAATTCTTCAACTTCCTCGCGAGTCCGGACATCGCCATGTTGCTGGTGATGGCGGGGATGCTGGGCCTCTACATCGAATTTCAACAGCCTGGCATGTTGGTGCCGGGAATACTCGGAGCCTTTTGCCTGGTACTCGCCGGCTTTGCGTTCCAGATCCTGCCGTTTTCCTGGATCGGATTGCTCGTGATGCTCGTGGGGATGGCTTTGCTCGTACTCGAAATCTTCGTAACGTCCTTTGGCGTGCTATTCACACTGGGCGTCATTTGCCTGCTCGTGGGTGGGACGATGATCTTCGACATGCCGGAGGTGAGTGATCTCACCTTGCCGTTCTGGGGCTTCCTGGTGCCCGTCGTTGCGGGGTTTGCGGTCGTTGCGGGGATCGTGGTGCTGATCGTGACCCGAAGTATTTTTGGAGCTCAGACCGCCGGGGTGGATGAGCTGTTGGGTATGGTCGGTGAGGCGCGAACGCCGCTCAGACCGAATGGCAAGGTATTCATTCGCGGCGAGTTCTGGTCGGCTACGGCGGACCAGGAGATCGCGAGTGGCGAGCCCGTGGAGGTGACGGCGGTCGAAGGGATGAGCCTGCGCGTGCGTCGTGCGGCGTCCCGCTCGAGGCCCGACCGAGACACGAGCGGCTGATCGGGTCAGCGAACCGCTAGACTGATCGAGTCGATGGAAAATCAGAGGGAGGGGATCGATGGGCCTGGGATTTCTGGTCGCGATTGGATTCGTAGCGGCACTTTTCGTCTTCGGCATCCGGATCATCACGGAATACGAGCGCGGGGTGATCTTTCGGCTGGGGCGATTCGTGGGCGTCAAGACCGCGGGTTTCAAGTGGATCATCCCGGGCGTCGATCGCATGGTTCGCATCAGCCTGCGCGAAATCGTGATGGATGTTCCCTCCCAGGAGGTCATCACGCGCGACAACGTTTCGATCAAGGTCAACGCGGTGCTCTACTTCCGCGTGCTGCACCCCGAAAAATCCGTGATTCAGGTCGAGAACTACCTCTACGGAACCTCCCAGCTCGCGCAGACCACGCTGCGAAGCGTCTGCGGCCAGGCCGAACTCGACGAGCTGCTCGCGGAGCGCGATGACGTCAACCAGAAACTCCAGGAGATCATCGACCTGCAGACCGAACCCTGGGGGGTGAAGGTTCGCGCGGTCGAGGTCAAGCAGATCGACCTTCCGCCGGACATGCAGCGCGCGATGGCCAAGCAGGCCGAGGCCGAGCGCGAGAAGCGCGCCAAGGTGATTCACGCCGAGGGTGAGTTCCAGGCCGCCCAGCAGCTCGCGAACGCGTCGCGCGTGCTCGCCACCGAGCCGGCCGCGCTGCAGCTGCGGTATCTCCAGACGCTGTCCGAGATCGCGACCGAGAACAATTCGACCACGATCTTCCCGATTCCGATCGACATCCTGCGCCCGTTCTACGAGAACGTGCTCGCGAGTTCGCCGAGCCATCCGAAGACCGGTGGCGGGGCCTGATCGATGGCTCGCGATGATGAAGACCCCTCCGTCGATGCGAAGGTCAATCGCTCCGTTCGGCGGCTGCTGACCACCATCCTGCTGTTCTTGCTGTTGCTCGCTGCCAGCGCGGGCTGGGCGTACAGCGGATTCCCGGGTGCCGAGCACCTGGGTTTCTACCAACTCAAACCCGGTCAGGCGGCCATCGTGCTGCGACTCGGCGCCTACGAGCGAACCGAGTCACAGCAGGGATTGCGCTGGCATCTGCCATCGCCATTCGAAATGCACGAGGTCGTCAACGTCTCCGAGATCATGCGCCTGGAATTCGGTGTGCGGGGCGGCGAGGCGGAAGTCGACGATCGCGTGAAGCACGAATCCAGCATGCAGACCGGGGACAACAACATCGTCGATCTCGGATTCGTGCTGCAATACCGCGTCAACGACGCATTTCAATCCCGCTACGGTGTCGCGGAGATCGTCGCAACCCTTAGGGATGCCGCGCAGGCCGCCGTGCGCGAAGTCGTCGGGGCAATGACGATCGACAGCGTGATCACCAATCGCGGCGAGGTCCAGATCAAGAGCGAAAGACTCTTGCAGGACATCGTCGACTCCTATGTGATGGGCGTCGAAGTCATGGAGATCGAACTGCAGCAGGCCCAGCCGCCCGCTGAAGTGCGCGATGCGTTCGACGACGTGGTGGCGGCCGCGCAGGATGCGAACCTGATCATCAACCAATCGAAGGCCTACGAAAACGAGGTGATTCCGCGCGCGCGCGCAGAAGCCATCGAACTCACGGAATCCGCTCAGGCGTATCGAGATTCGCGGATCGCAGAGTCTCGGGGCGAAGCGGAGCGATTCACCGCGTTGCTGGCCGCCTATCGGACGGCTCCCGAAGTCACCCGAAAGCGACTCTATCTCGAAACCATGGAGGCGGTGCTCCCCAACGTGGAGAAGGTCATCGTCGAACCTGGAGCCGCGAGCATTCTTCCACATCTGCCGCTCGGCGCTGCCAATCGGAGTGAGCCGTGAAGCGCATCCTGATCGCCCTGATCGTTCTCGTCGTGCTGTTTGGCGGCGCAGTGGCTGCAGGCAACCGCGGCTTTGGGCCGTTGGTGATCACCCGCGAGGGAACACAGCAGATCGTCATGAGATTTGGCGACGTCGTCAATGAAACCGAACCCGGATTGTCCTGGAAGATTCCGTTTCTCGACGTCGTAAAGACCTTCGAGCGACGGTTGCTCTACCTGAACACCGAGCAGGATGTGATCCAGACCAAGGATCAGGAACGCATCGTGGTCGATAACTACGCGATGTGGAAGATCACCGATCTGACCGCATTCATATCTGCATTTCCACGGGGTGTGAGTCAGGCAGAGCGGCAGATGGACCGCGTCGTGCGCGCGGGCGTGAGAGAAGTCATCGCGCGTCACACGCTGACCGAAGTGCTCACGGACCAGCGCAGTGAAATCATGGCGGCGATTCGCAAGGGAGTGGCCGATTCCTTTGCGGATACCGGAATCGTCGTGCACGACGTTCGAATCAACCGTACGGAACTCCCAGCCGGGATCGAAAAGAGCGTGCACGAGCGTATGCGGGCGGATCGCGAGCGACTGGCGCGCAAGTATCGCGCCGAGGGCGAGGAGCAGGCTCGCACGATTCGAGCTGCGGCCGATCGCGAGGCGCGGGTGATCGTCGCGAATGCGACCGGCGAGTCGGAGGTCATGCGCGGAGAGGGCGACGCCGAGTCGACGCGGATCTACGCGGCCGCCTTTGGTGAGGCCCCGGAATTCTACTCGTTCGTGCGCAGTCTCGAGGCCTACCGCAAGACGATCGGCGACGGGACGACCCTGGTGCTCTCGCCGAAGTCGGAATTCTTCGAATACCTCGATGGAGGAGGCAGGCGCCCCTAGAGGACCGACCCTTCAGCGTGGCAGGCGGCGAAGCTGCCAGATCCCGTAAACACTGAAGACCGCGAGAATCACCCAGGGGCCGGCGGCCGCCCACGCGAATCCCTTGGCGCCGAGGATCTCGACGGCGCTGCGCGCGGTGTAGTAGGCGGCCAGGGTGATGACCCCGCTGAGCGCCGCCGCTGTGAGGCTTCGCGAGGGTCCAACCGCAAACCCCAGCGGCACTGCGAGAAGTGCGAACAGAAACACCGTGATCGGCCCTGAAAGCCGCGTGTGATAGAGCGCCAGGTAGCGGGTCGCGTCTCGGCCAGCTCGCACCTGGGCGTCGATGTAGTTTGCCAGTTTCGGAAGCGATAGCGTTCGAGCGCTGGCCTCGAGCATCACCAGATCGCTTTCCGTGGAGACATCGCGAATTGACTCGGAAACCAGCTCGATTTTGGCTGGCATTGCCGGATGTCCCGGATCGAAGCTTCGAGAGGTCGTGTCGAGAAATCGCCAGTGATGATCGTCTGCGACCTCGACCCGCTCTGCGTGTAGGATCTGTGCGAGTCGTCCTTGTGGGCTGAGTTGATAGACGCTGACCCCGTGGAGGACTCCAGCTTCTCGATCGGCCTGCTGGACGCTATAGATGGCATTCCCTCGCTGGTACCAGAACGAACCCTGGAGGAAGCTGGCCTCTCCCGCTGGATTTTGATCCCTCGACCAGGCTCGCGACGCCTGGAGGACCACCGATTCGTTGAGGAGCAGGGTGCAGCCAGAAAGGATCGCGGCCGCACAGAGCAGCGGAATTGCGGTTTTCGCTGGCGAGATGCCGCCACTCTTGATCGCGGTAATCTCGTGGGCGCGTGCGGGGAGCCCGATGCTGCAGAAAGCCGCGGCGAAGCAGGCGACCGGTATGAGATCGCGGAAGTAGTAAGATGGAATGCGAAGGAGAAGCCGCGTCGCGAATTGCATCCGGCCATCGCGGTGTTCGAGGACGGAATCGAACTGGAGCATGATCTCGATCACCGCAATCGCGACGATGGCTGAGCAGAGGATGACGGCGAACCATTTCAGGTAGCTTGTCAGGAAGTAGCGCGAAAGGATGCGCACGGTGGGAGTCTAGCATTGGAGTATTTTGCGGGCAGCGATTCACTGGATCGCCCCTTGCGACAACCCATCGTCACGATTGGCAACTTCGATGGGTTGCACGTGGGTCATCGCGCAATCATGGATACGGTGGTGGCGCGAGCCCGAGCCAGCGGAGGCACTGCCGTCGTCTACACGTTCAATCCGCATCCGATCCGGGTGTTGAGGCCCGATCAAGCTCCGCGTCTGCTCACGACCCACGAGCAAAAGGTTGAATTGATCGAACAGGCGGGGATCGACGCGCTGATCGTGGAAGATTTCGATGCCGATTTTGCGACGATCAGTGCAGAGCGGTTCATTCGAGAAATTCTCTTCGAGCGGCTTCGCCCGGTCGCCGTTTACGTGGGTTACGACTTTCACTTCGGTCGAGATCGCGAAGGGTCGATGAGGCTCCTGACGGAACTCGGGCCGAGACTCGGCTTCTCGGTGACGATCATCCCAGAAGTCACGACCGAAGGGAGCGACGTGAATTCGACGCGAATTCGCAAATTGTTGGTAGAGTCGCGCGTCGAGGAAGCCGGTCGGATGTTGGGCCGCGCGTACAGTGTCCGCGGTCGTGTCGTGCAGGGCGATCAGAGAGGCCGCACGCTGGGATTCCCGACCGCGAACCTCGATCCCGAAAACGAAATCCTGCCGGCGGCCGGCGTTTATGCGGGGCGCTTTCTCTTCATCGACGACGGAAACCCCGAGCGAGGTGTCGAGTTGCCGGCCGTGATGAATGTCGGCACTCGGCCCACGTTCGAGGGAGACGGCCGACTCCAGGCCGAGGCTCATCTGCTCGACTTCAAGGGCGATGTCTACGGTCGCCGCGTCGAGATGTCGTTCCTGGCCCGCTTGCGCGAAGAGCGCCGATTTACGGACGTCGATGCCCTCCGGGAGCAAATCGCTGCCGATATCGCTGCGGCCCGCAGGATCCTGGATCGCCCGTGAGCATCGACGAACAATCGCCGCCCCGAGTGACCCCGCGCCGGCGGAGTCGCGTGCGGGATTACCGAGTCTGGGTGGGCATTGCGATTACCGTCGTCTTCGGTTGGTTCGTCGTCCGCGATGTGGACTTCGCGCTGGTCGTCGCGACGATTCGCGAGGCGAACTGGCTGTTGCTCGTGGGGCTCTCGGTGCCGTCCTATCTGGCGGTCGTTCAGCTGCGGGCCATGCGCTGGCGACATTTTACCGATCCGATCCAGCCGATCGGTATCCGGCCGCTGTTTCGGGCCACGGCGATCGGATTCATGACGAACAACATCTTCCCGCTGCGGGTGGGCGAGGTGGTGCGACCCTGGTATCTGGGCCGAGAGGTGGGTGCGCCCTCTGCCGCGCTCTTCGGCACCGTCATTCTCGAGCGAGTGATCGACACGATCATGGTGATCGGGCTCGCCGCCATCGCCATCACGCTGAGGGGGGCGGGCGAGGGTGGGGTCCTCGGGCAGGTTGCAATCGCACTGATTCCGGTAGCGGTCGCGCCATTGGTCGGGCTGGTCGTGTTGCGCGTCGCACCGAATCTGATCATCGGCCTCGCGAGTTGGTTTCTCCGGCCGTTCCCGGCACGCTTCGGCAACTACGTGGTCGATGTCCTCGGCCGGTTTGGCGAAGGCCTCGGCGCGCTGAAGGGCGGCTTTCACCTGTTCTGGATCGCCTTCCATTCGATCGTGGTCTGGTTCGTCTTTTCGACGATCCCGATCCTGGCGGGCTTCTGGGCGCTCGGGATCGATTTTGGTTCGTTCTACGAGACGCTCGTGGCGGCCTGGATCACGCTGGCCGCCGTGGGAATGGCCGTCGCCATCCCCTCTGCGCCGGGATTCTTCGGTACCTATCACGCGGCCTGCAAGCTGGCCCTGGAGCCCTTCGGCGTGGACCCCGAAACCGCTGTCGCGCTCGGGACGCTGCTCCACGGTGTCTTCTGGCTCACCCTCACCTTGCTTGGCATCGCGGTCTTGCGCTCCCGCCAAACCTCCTGGGGGGAGCTCGAACAGGCCGCCGAGGCCTCCGAGAGCCCCTCCTAAGAGGCGAACGTCCGGTAAAGCTCCTCTTGCGTGCCGCCGATAACCCGGCGGGTTGCCAACGATTTCCCACGGTATCCAGCCGCGGGCCCAAAATCGCTGTGGCGATCCGATTGGAGGGGTGCGCGACCCGGTCGCGTACGCCGCTAGGTACTCGCTCAGGGTGATGGAGGGACGCGGTCAGTGAACGACCAGATTGGGGAACTCCTCGTCAAGGAGAACCTGCTCACCGCTGAACAATTGCGGCAGGCACGGGATGACGCTCGCTCGAAGGGCTCCCGCCTGGGCGCTCAGATTACCCAGCTCGGGTATCTGGACGAAAACGACCTCACGGACTTCGTCGCGAAGCAATACGGCGTTCCCTCGATCAACCTGGAAGAATTCGAGATCGACGCAGCCGTCATTCGATTGATTCCCGAGGATGTCGCGAGCAAGCACACCGTGATTCCGGTCAATCGAGCCGGATCGACGCTGATCCTCGCGACGTCGGACCCTTCGAACATCTTCGCGCTCGACGACATCAAGTTTCTGACCGGTTACAACATCCAGGCGGTTGTCGCGGCCGAAGACGCCATCCGGCGCGCCATCGACAAATACTACGACCAATCGACGTCACTCGAAGACGTCATGGGCGACTTCGACGACTCTGACATCGATCTGATTCAAGATCAAGACGACATCGACATCGGCGAACTCGCAAAGGCGTCCGAAGATGCTCCGGTCGTCAAGCTCGTCAATCTGATCCTGACCGATGCCGTGAAGAAGGAAGCATCGGATATTCATGTCGAGCCGTACGAGAAGAGCTTCCGCGTCCGTTACCGGATCGACGGTGTTCTCTACGAAGTCATGAAGCCTCCGATGAAGCTGAAGAACGCCATCATCTCGCGCATGAAGATCATGTCCGAGCTGGACATCGCCGAGCGGCGCCTTCCGCAAGACGGCCGCATCAAGCTCAAGATGGGGCGCGGTAAAGAAATGGACTTTCGCGTATCTGTCCTGCCGACGCTGTTTGGCGAGAAGATCGTCATGCGGCTCCTCGACAAATCGAATCTACAGCTCGACATGACCAAGCTCGGATTCAAGCAAGAGCAGCTCGACGTATTCCAAAACGCGATTCACCAGCCCTATGGCATGGTTCTGGTAACGGGCCCCACAGGATCGGGTAAGACCACCACGCTGTACTCGGCACTTTCGGAGCTCAACAAGGTTTCGGAGAACCTTTCGACCGCGGAAGATCCCGTCGAGTTCAATCTTCCCGGAATCAACCAGGTCCAGATGCACGACGAGATCGGGTTGAACTTCGCAGCAGGCTTGCGGGCCTTCCTGCGGCAGGACCCCGACATCATCATGGTCGGTGAGATTCGTGACTTCGAAACCGCGGAAATTGCGGTGAAGGCCGCTCTCACGGGCCACATGGTTCTCTCGACGCTCCATACCAACGATGCGCCGTCGACCATCAACCGGTTGCTCAACATGGGCATCGAGCCCTTTCTCGTCGCGTCCTCCGTGAACTGCATCGTCGCCCAGCGGCTGGCGCGTCAAATCTGCGAAGAATGCAAGGAGAAGGATCCCGAGGTCGACACCGCGGCTCTGATCGAGGCGGGGATGGACGAGGAATCCGCCCGAGGCGCGGTTCCCGTGATCGGCAAGGGCTGTCGGAACTGCTCCGATACGGGGTTTAGAGGTCGAATCGCCGTCTACGAAGTCATGCCGATGCACGAAGAATTGAAGGAATTCGTTCTCAATGGTGCGTCGGCTCTCGACCTCAAGCGCGAAGCCATTCGCCTCGGAATGAAGTCACTGCGACAAAGTGCATTTGAAAAGCTCAGTACGGGTATTACGACGCTGAGTGAGGTGCTGCGCGTTTCGACGGCAGATAACTAGGAGTCTTCGCATGGCCAACATGCATCAACTTTTGAAGGCGATGATCGAGAAGGGCGCGAGCGACCTTCACATCACGACGGGCACCTCGCCGCAACTGCGCATCGATGGAAAGTTACATCCGTTGCGAATGCCGCCGTTGTCTCCGCCCGAAACCAAACAGCTTTGCTATTCGGTTCTGACCGACGCCCAGAAGCACCGTTTCGAGGAAAGCAACGAGCTGGACCTTTCGTTCAGCGTCCAGAAGCTCTCTCGCTTTCGCGGAAACATCTTCATCCAGCGAGGCAACGTCTCTGGCGCGTTTCGGGCGATTCCCTACACGATCCCCACGGTCGAAGAGCTCGGACTTCCCAAGATCATTTCCGAACTCGGCGAGAAGCCGCGAGGCCTGATCCTGGTGACGGGCCCGACAGGCTCGGGCAAATCGACCACGTTGGCTGCGATCCTCAACAAGATCAACCAGGAGCGCAACGAGCACATCGTAACCGTTGAGGACCCGATCGAATATCTGCATCCCCACAAGGGCTGCATCGTCAATCAGCGAGAAGTGGGCGCCGACACCGAGAGTTTCAAGATGGCGCTCAAATACATCCTGCGCCAGGACCCGGATGTGGTCCTGATCGGCGAGATGCGGGACCTCGAGACGATCGAGGCTGCGTTGACGGTCGCAGAAACCGGCCACCTCGCATTCGGGACGCTGCACACGAATTCAGCTCTCCAGACGATCAATCGAATCGTGGATGTGTTCCCTCCGTACCAGCAGGCCCAGATTCGCGCTCAGCTCTCCTTTGTTCTCGAAGGGGTCCTCTGTCAAGCCCTGCTGCCAAGAGCCAACGGCCCCGGCCGGGCCATGGCGCTCGAGGTCATGATTCCAAATGCGGCCATTCGGAACCTGATCCGTGAGGACAAGATCCATCAGATCTATTCCTCGATGCAGGTCGGGCAGGAAAAGTTCGGGATGCAGACGATGAATCAATCGCTCGCTTCGCTCTATCAGCGGCGAATGATTTCGCTCGAGAACGCAATGGGTAGAAGTCCAGATGTCGAGGAGCTGCGAAACTTGATCGGGAAGGGCACTGCGAACGTACAGGGGCGAGGGCCGGGCAGCAAAAGCTGATCCAAGCCTACTGGAGGGGGTGAAATACAATGCCGGTCTATACCTGGAAGGGTAAGACGCGACAGGGAACCGTGACGAAGGGCGAAATGGAGGCGGCTACCGTAGAAGCCGTCGAGGCTCAACTGCGCGGCCAGATGCTTACGCCAGTCTCGGTGAAGGCCAAGCCGAAGGACATCTCGGAATACCTTGGTTTTCTCAAACAGAAGATCACGACCAAGGAGCTGGTCATCTTTACGCGACAATTCGCGACGATGATCGACGCGGGACTCCCGTTGGTCCAGTGTTTGAAGATCCTCGGAGATCAGCAGGAAAACCCGACCTTCAAGAAGATCATCGTAGAAGTGCGAAGTGATGTCGAGCAGGGATCGACGTTCGCTGATGCACTAGCCAAACACCCCAAGCCCTTCGATGCGCTTTTCTGCAATCTCGTCGCCGCAGGCGAGGTGGGTGGTATTCTCGATACGATCCTGAATCGGTTGGCGGTCTACCTCGAAAAGGCGGACGCTCTCAAGCGAAAGGTGAAGGGCGCAATGGTCTACCCGACCACGGTCCTCGTGGTTGCCGTGGGCGTCGTCGTCCTGCTTCTCGTGAAGGTCATTCCGACCTTCGAGAAAATGTTTGCGGATTTCGGCAGCGACCTTCCGGGTCCGACCCAGATCGTCGTGAACATCAGCCACTTCATGCAGGAGTGGATTGGCATCTTTCTCGGGGTGTTGTTCGCCGTGGCGGTTGCGTTTGCGCAGGCTCGCAAGCGCTCCTACAAGTTCCGGCGCGCGACCGACGCGCTGTTCTTGAAAGCTCCCGTCTTTGGCCCGCTGATCCGCAAGGTCGCCGTTGCGCGCTTCACGCGCACGCTCGGAACCATGATCGCGAGTGGTGTGCCAATCCTGGATGGCCTGGACATCGTCTCGAGAACCGCCGGAAACGTGATCATCGAGGAGGCGCTTAGAAGCGTTCGCACGGCGATTTCGGAGGGACGGACGGTTGCCGAACCCTTGGCCGAAGCGGGCGTATTCCCGGGAATGGTGGTCCAGATGATTGCGGTTGGTGAAGAGACCGGCGCAATGGAGACCATGCTGGCGAAGATCGGAGATTTCTACGACGAGGAAGTGGATGCGGCGGTCGATGCCCTCACCGCCATGCTGGAGCCAATCATGATGGTCGGCCTGGGCGGTACGGTCGGTTCGATGCTGGTTGCCATGTACCTGCCGATCTTCAAGATCGCAGAGACCATCAACTGATCACGGAGCCCTGTTTCACCCGAACACTCGGAGAAGGCTCTTGAGCGGCGACAGCGGACTCGAGAAGAGGCTCCTCGTTCTGATGGGGGCTCGCCTCGCCCTGTCACTGCTGAGTCTCGGTATCGCAATCGCCCTCGAGGCCGCGGGTTGGAGTTATTCGCCGTCGGAATGGCGAGGCTTCTACGGCACGGTGGTTTTCGCCTTCGTGGCGACGATCGGCTACGGGCTGACCTTGCGCCGTGTCAGGCGCTTCAAGCGCTTCGCAGTTCTCAACATCGCCACGGATATTGCAATCGTGAGCGCGCTGGTTCACCTGTCTGGTGGGGCGGATTCTCCGTTCGCTTTTCTCTACGTGCTCATTGGTGTCTACGGCGCGATACTGCTCGAGCGCAAGGGCGCGTTGATCTGTGCGGCAGCCGGCGCGCTCGTGTACGGCAGCGTCATTCTGGTCGGACAACAGGATTTGCTCCCCCAACACGCAATCGGGCCTCCGGATCCGGCGCCGGTGTTGCTCAGCATGTGGGTGATCAATGCAGCCGGTGTGGTGTTGGTGGCGTGGTTGGCGAGTCTGCTATCCGCAGAGCTGCGTCGCGCGGGGGAGGCACTCGAGCAGCGCACGAGCGATCTGAGTCGACTCCAGACTCTTCACTTGCGCACGGTCGAGAGCTTGAAGAGCGGGTTGCTGACAACGGATCCCGAGGGACGGATCACATCATTCAACTCTGAGGCGGAGCGAATCACCAGCCAGGACCGGGTCAGCGTACTCGGAACGGACGTCGAGGCCGTTCTACCCGGATTGCGAGATCAACTGGTCGTGGAGATCGAAGACACCGCGGTCGGCGGCTCCAGCACGCGCGGGCGGATGGCCTACCGAGGGCGGGACGGGATCCTCCGCTATCTCGGGATTGGAACCTATGTCTTGCAGGATGAGGAGGACGGAGGGGCTGGAGGCCACGTCGTGATCTTCCAGGACGTCACGGATGTGGTGCAGATGGAGGCCAATCTACGCCAATCCGAGCGACTCGCAGCGATCGGAGAGCTTTCGGCCAGCATCGCCCACGAAATCCGGAACCCGCTCGCGGCAATTTCCGGATCGATCGAGATGCTGCAAGGAGAAAGGGCCGGCAGCGCGAAATCCTCCGATTCCGAACATCTGATGGAAATCGTGATGAGGGAGGTGGACCGCCTCAATCATCTGATTTCCGACTTCCTGAACTACGCTCGGCCGAGACCCTCCAGCCCGGAAACCTTCCCGATCCAGAAGGTCATCTCTGGCGTCTTCGAGATGTTCGACGCCGCGCGACCGGAAGCGATTGAAATCGATCTCGACGTGGAAGAGGGCCTCACGGTCTACGCGGACGCCGATCAACTCCGACAGCTGTTCTGGAATCTGGTTCTCAACGCGTCGGAATCCATGCCTGACGGGGGACGTTTGCGCGTCAGCGCTCGATCGTTGAAGGCGGGCGATTCTCAAGGGGATTCTTCAGCGGGCCGAAAAGGCCGTGAGGGGGAGGAGGGGAAGACTCGCTGGCTGGAAATTGCCATCGCGGACGATGGTTGCGGAATTCCGCGGGAAAAGCTGGATCGAATCTTTGATCCCTTCTTCACCACGAAACAGAACGGCTCCGGCCTCGGTTTGGCCACAGTTCACCGAATTGTGCAGAACCATGGCGGGAGTGTTCGGTTGGAGAGCGAATTGGGCGTGGGAACGACCGTGCGAATTCGACTGTCTCGAACGGGAGAAACAGCTTGAGCACGAAGGCCCGAATTCTCGTCGTTGACGACGAGCGCAGTATGCAGGAGTTCCTCGAGATCTTCTTCAGAAGCGAGGGTTACGACGTCGTCACAGCAGGGGATGTCGATACCGCACTCGTACATCTCGAAAACGATGAATTCGATGTCGTGATCAGCGATATCCAGATGCCGGGGCGCTCCGGGATTGATCTCGTCCACGCGACATACGAAATGTCTCCCGAAACCGTCGTCATCATGATCACGGCATTTGCGAGCACCGAGACCGCCATCACCGCGATGAAAGAGGGCGCCTACGATTACGTCACGAAGCCCTTCAAGGTGGACGAACTGCGGATCGTGGTGGAAAAGGCGTTGGAGAAGAAGCTTCTCTCCAGTGAAAATCGAAGACTTCGAAGGGAGTTGAGGAGCCACAGCCGCGATCGCACGATCATCGGAAACAGTTCCGCGATCCGGCGCGTTTCCGAGTTGATCGCCCAGGTTGCCGACAGCAAGGCCAACGTACTGATCAGCGGAGAAAGCGGAACCGGAAAGGAAGTCGTTGCACGCGCGATCCATCGGGGGGGGCCGCGGCGCGATCAGCCCTTTGTGGCGGTCAACTGTGCGGCCATCCCCGAGACCCTGCTCGAATCCGAACTCTTCGGACACGTCAAAGGCGCCTTTACGGGTGCTGTCCAGAACAAAGAGGGACTCTTCGAGACTGCGGATGAAGGTACGCTGTTTCTGGATGAAGTCGGGGAACTCACGCTCGCCGTTCAGGTGAAGTTGCTCCGTGCGATTCAGGAGAAGAGTTTCCGGCGAGTCGGTGGATCCGGAGATACCCGGGCAAATGTCAGGATCATCGCGGCAAGCAATCGGCGCCTGGAAGACGAGGTGGCATCGGGCCGTTTTCGCGAGGATCTGTACTACCGCCTGAACGTAATCGAGATTCCACTCCCATCCTTGCGCGAGAGAAGCGAGGACATCCCTCTCCTGATTGCTCATTTCATCGAGAAGTATGCGACAGAGCTCGATAAGGGCGTAACTCGGATCACCGATGAAGCGATCGCCCGATTGACCGAGTACCGGTTTCCTGGAAACGTTCGTGAACTCGAAAATGTGATAGAGAGAGCGGTCGCGCTGAGTCGCTCCGATGTGATTGATCTAGAATCACTCCCTCCTTCGGTACTGAGCCCTGCTGCAAGCGAAGAGACCCCCCGAATTACGAGTGAGGAAGGAGTCGACCTCGAGGCGATGCTCAATGAGTATGAAAGTGGGCTGCTCAAGGAGGCGCTGCAGGCTGCGAATGGCGTGAAGAAACGCGCTGCCAAACTCGTTGGTGTTTCGTTTCGCTCGTTCCGGTATCGGTTGGAGAAGCTAGGGCTCGACCATCCAATCGATGGGGAAGACTAAGCGATCAATCGCTGATCCCATACTCCTTGATCTTGTAGAGCAGGGCGCGATGGCTGATTTCGAGCCGCTTCGCTGCGTGCGTGCGATTGCCGCCCGTGGCACGCAGTGCCCGGCGAATCAGGTCCATCTCGAAGGTTCGTCGGCCACGCTTCAGACATAGATCCGGCCTGGATCCCTCTTCTTGGGGCGGTGCCGACACGATTCTGGCAGGAAGATCCTGAATCGTAATCCGATCGCCGCGCGCCAACATCACCGCCGCTTCGATCACGTTTTCGAGTTCGCGAACATTTCCAACCCAGTGATGAGCAACCAGGAGAGCCAATGCATCATCCGCGATCGTTCGGGCCGGTTTGGCGAGTTCCTGGTGGTAGTGGTCCAGAAAGTGGTCGACCAGGAGCGGAATGTCCTCGCGCCGCTCGCGAAGTGCAGGGACATTGAGCCGGGTCGGATCGAGGCGCTGATAGAAGCCCTCGCGAAAAGCCCCATTTGCAATTTCGTCTTCGAGGTTGCGAGCCGTAGCCGCGATGATTCTGACGTCTATGGATTGAGCTTTTGCGCCCGGGGTCGGCTGGACCTGTTCTTCCGTCAATACCCGTAGGATCTGGTCCTGGGCCGAAAGCGGTAGTGCTCCGACTTCATCCAAAAAGAGGGTGCCGCGGTCTGCATCGAGCAGCAATCCGCGGCGAGTTCGGCCCTCGGCGCTCGATCCTGGTTTGGTGACACCGAATAATTCCGCTGAGATTGCTTCGACTGGCCTCGTTGCGCATTGCAGGGGCACGAAATTTTGCGTGCGCCG
>JAHEEJ010000302.1 GCA_024640705.1 Deltaproteobacteria bacterium | reverse complement strand
GGTTCGGAAATCTTTTCGTCGATGCCCATGATCTTCTGGGCGTAGCCGACATATTCTTCAAAAGGAGTCTTGAATCGCACGACCAGCTTGGCGCCATCGGGCGATCCTCCGCCGTGCATGCAGCCGGGAACGCCACCGCCGATGGTGAGCCACTCGGTCAGACGGGCCAGCTTGAATCGACTCTCCGACGAACACTCTCCGGCTTTGAGGCAGCGTTGTAGCAGTTCGCCGTATTCGTCGTTGGTGAAGTCTGCGTGGGACGGCATGCAGCCGGTTTCGACGATGCCGCCGCTGATGTCCTGCGCCTGCCGCTTGACTTCGTAGGGCAGGGTGGCCACCAGCACCTTGTTGGAGTGAGCGGTCAGCTCGTCGGCGAAATAGGAGCCTGACGGGTGTGATTTCCCGAGTGCGCAAGCGCCTGCACCCATGCCGAAGGTCGTCTGGTTCTTGATCGACATGTCGACCAGCTTGGCGGTGAACGGCTTCGCCGAAAGGCCGTTGGCGCGCGCCATCGCAGTCGCCGCGCCGACCATGACGTCGCCCTGGCCGGTCACGCAAGCGCCGATGCAGGCGCGGTAGTTGGCGGAAAAGTAGCTCACGACCTTGCCCGTATACTTCGCCTCTCCACAGAGAAACACGCGCTCGTTGGGCACGAATACGTTTTGAAACAAGAGCCAACCCTGGGTGACGCCGGTTTCCGGGACTTCGTATCCGGCGGGGGTATTCAAGTCGCGGCCATCGCTCGGGCCTCTCGCCTCCACGACGGTCAACCCCTCGATGTCGCGGGGGACCACGCAGGCCAACGCACAATCTTCGTCGTCGGGGCCATACGCAGTGCCGGGGAGAATGAAGACTTCGTTCGAAGACGCGGTCCCACAGATCATCGCCTTGGCGCCCGCGATGACGATGCCATCATCCCTTCTTTCGACGATTCGAACGATGGTGAAGGGGTCGGGTTGCTGCGAGGGCTTGAGGCCGCGGTTGCCCTTGGCGTCCGTCAACGCTCCGGCAACGGTGATGCCCCTCTCCTGGGCATCGATGATCCAATTCTTCAGGCGGTCCTGGTAGTCGGTGCCCAACTCCGCGTCCATCTCCTGGGTGACTGCCCAAAGCGCGTTTTGCGCGTTCCACCCGACACAGACCGCGCCGGTGCAGGTGCCCGAGCGGCGGTAGTTCTGTCGCTTGAGGTGCATGTTGGCGATCAGGGCTTCGGCACTCTGCATCATCGAGTTCCAGCGGAGGATCTTCTTGCCGCTGAAAATCGAGGTGGTCGTGTAGATGTCTTCCAGCTCGGGGTCGTTTGCCGCGTCGTAGGCGAGACAATGGCTTTCGACCGCGCGACGCGTCGCCGGGTGGGTGGTGACGTCTTCGATCAACTCGCCGAATTTGTAGACATTGGGGCGCATCTTCCGGAGCGATGCGAGATAATCCTCTCTCGTCTTCAAGGCCATTCGCTTCCCCTTCCATTCCCCAGCCCCGGCCCGAGAATCCAGGCCGGGGAACTGTTCAACGCAGTGAGCGCGTGCTGGACGACGCGCGCAGCGCGCAATCCCGCGTGGCGAATGCGCAGTGTCCGTCGATCGCGAGCAGCGGGGCGTGGATGGACTCGGCGGCTACCCCTTCAGCTCTTTATCTGCCGCTGCCAGAATCCGATCGAACTCCTTCTGCACCTTCGGGGACGGCGGTTCCGGGTGGTGATTCTCCAGGATCCAACTCACCTTCTCCCGGGCGACTTCCACTGGATCCCTGTACTGGCCGGTCGCATCCAGCTGCTGGCAATTGCTCCGCACCAGCGCGTCGCGCATGTATTTGCGGGTGTGCTTCTCGCCCAGGAAGTGTCCGCCGGCTCCGACCTTGGCGGTGACGTCCACGGCCAGGGTCTCGGGGCTGATCTCCATGTCGAGCAGCGAGTAGCGCGCCAGGTTGTAGAGATCGGCGTCGAGGATGATGGCTTCGGGATAGAGCAGGGTGTAGGTGGCCCGCAGCCCGATTCCAGTGACCATCTCGGCACCCGCCAGACCCACCAGCAGCGGGTCGGTGGCCACCTCGGATGCCGCCTGCCAGCTCGCCACTTCGGCGCTTTCCGTGCCGAAGGCGCCGCCCAGGGAGGGCAGGTTCCAGTGGTGGGCCATTTCCACGGGTGCGAAGCGGGTTCGCGCATCCAGCGGATAACCGACGTAGCCTCCCGTGCGCGGATCGGCCCAGGCGTGAAGGATGCAGTGGAACACCCGCGCACCCGGAGTGGCCAGCTGCAGGAGCACGGTGCCGCTGATGATCTCTGCGTCCGCCAGTGCGAGTGCGCCCGCGTAGGTGGCCGGTGCGGTCGTGCCCATGGTGGGCATGGACATGATGACGACCGGGATGCCCGCCTCGGCCAGAACCAGCGCTCCCTCGATGGCCTCCTTGTCCTGAACCAGCGGCGCGATCGTGCAGCAGATCAGCGAGAAGGGCGGGCGGCGCTTGACCTCCTCCAGGCTGCCCCGCAATACGGTCGCCATCTCGACGCCGTAACGGCAGCGCTCCTCTCCCATCATCGTCACGCTCGTGTAGTGCTTGGTGTTGTTCTTCCAGACGGCATCCATCTCGTGCAGTGGCGCGGTGATTCCGCAGTCCTGCGCACTGACCATCGTCCAGCAGAGCGACATCTCGGGCAGGTAGTCGTTGATGCGAGCCATCATGGCGACGTCGGACAGGGCCGACGCGCGCTGTTTGCCCGTCTTGAAATCGACGACGTTGTGGCCGCAGCCGTCATTGGTGAAGTAGGTGACGCCTTCTTTCAGGGGCAGGTCCAGATCGGCGTCGCGCGCTCCCAGGGTAAACTGACGCGGCACCTTGGCCATGGCCTTGAGCACCACGTCGCGTGGGATCTTGACGATATGGGACTTGTGATCGACGGATGCGCCGTGTTCGGCAAAGATCGCCAGCGCTTTTTCGGAGTCGAATCGCACACCCACGTTTTCGAGGATGTCGAGTGTGGCTTCGCGCAGGGTGTCTAGCTGCGCATCCTCGAGGAAGCGCAGGTGGCGGGATGTTCTGATCGGTTCGATCACGTGACGTTCGCTGGCCATTTCTTCAATTCTCCCTACGCTGCCGCGCCGATCAGTTTGCGGGCTACAGCGACCGCAGCGATCGCGTCGTCCGCGTAGCCGTCGGCGCCAATCTCATTGGCAAAATCCTGGGTGACGGGGGCTCCGCCGATCATCACTTTGACCTTTTCGGCCAGCCCGGCTTCTGCGATCGAATCGATCAGCCGTTTCAGTTCCTGCAGAGTCGTCGTGAGCAGCGCCGAAGCGCCGACGATGTTGGCGCCGGATTCTTCGATCGCGGCGACGAAATCGTCCGCCTTCTGGTCGACCCCGATATCGACGACCTTGAAGCCGTTGGCCGTCAGCATGGTTCCCACCAGCGTCTTGCCGATTTCGTGTTGATCTCCGGCGACGGTGCCCAGCACGACCGTGCCGACCACTGCCCTCTGCTCCTTGCCAACGAGCTTCGGCTCGAGGATTTCCAAGGCCGCCTTCATGGCGGCTGCGCCCTGGATCAGCTCGGGTAGAAAGTAGGTTCCGTTAGAAAAGAGTTCGCCGACTTCTTCGATACCCTTCACCAGTCCTTGGTTGATGCACGCCAACGGATCGACACCTTGCTCCAGGGCCTGCTTGACCAGCGCCTCGGCTTCTTCTTCTTCTCCATCGATCACGGCTTGGCAAAGGGCCTCGAAAAGTTTCTCCGACATCGGTCACTCCTTTCTGGAAAGTTGTTCTGGTTCCCGCTTAGGCTAGCGCGTCATGCAAGCGGTGAGCCAGCCTTATCTACACCCGATTGCGTTAAACTTGCTCGCCGAGCCCTCGGATCGAAGCTCTTTGACAAGTGCGCCGTGTGCGGCATTCAAAAAGTGTGGCGCTTGCGAACAGAGGCGTGCCCCATTGCGCCCCAACCGCCAATGATTGAGCGTTCAATATTTCTCGCCATATGCAGACCATCGGCAAGCGGCAACTGGGCTCAGGTGCCGCCCCCGGCCGCCAGGCAGTAGACGGCCCATACAGGGGTTGCTGGGGTCGGCCAGTCCCGGGGTGCAGGCTGCGCCTCGGCTGCTCTCGATGCATGGGGATTTGGTCAATGAGAACCGAGGGTGAATGCGGGTCCCCGCGTTGAATTGGACGCTTCGCAGCGCCAAGCACGGTTGCCGTTTCTACCACGAAGCGGAGCCTCGCATCGAAGATTCGTGAGCGAAACAAGCATCGCCCGTGTTGTCGTGAGTCAGGTCGAGGGGGATCGATCGCGTGGTTCCCGAACACCGCCACTGGTCCAAAAGCGGCCGAATGGGGTAGAATCGATCGTTCCAGCCGATCGGAGAGCGTGCGAATGGCGTGCGGTAAAGCCGCGCCTAGCAGCTCGGATTGGCCGGAAAATTGCGACCGCGGATGATGCGGTACTCACTGAAGCCAGCTTGGCGGGAAAGGTCTGAAAAATATGAGCAGCAAAGCCCCCTGGATCACCTATCGCTCCGAACTCAAGGTTCTCGACTGCACGATTCGCGATGGAGGCCTGGTCAACAGCCATCAGTTTG
>JAHEEJ010000301.1 GCA_024640705.1 Deltaproteobacteria bacterium | reverse complement strand
AGGGGCTGCCCCATGAACTCTTGCTTGCGATCGAAGCTACCAAGGGGAGAGATTTCAAGCGGCGCAATGTCAGCGATTGGCGTCTCGAAAATCAACAGGCTCAAGTCCGCAGATCCCTGGAAAATCAATAGGTCCAGAATTTGCGATGTCCCTTTTGTCTCTTTGATCGGCGCATATTCCGGGTGAACGACGCTTACCAGCGCCTTGTGAAAGGTCGCGCCGTTGGTAGCCGCCGGGTTGCACGCTACGCCGGATTTACTTGGATGATCGATGTCGTGCAGATAGCAGAAGAAATCATTGTTCGATGCAACGTTATCGAAACTTACCCAGTATTCCGCAGCATAACCTGGAACCGCGGCCAACCTCGGTACATCAAAGAATTGGCAGTGGCCGGCCGTGAGGAAAACGTCTTCTGCGACCAGAGTGCCGGAGCAATAGGCTCCGGCATATCGGACCTCTCCAAATACGGTCGTCAGTCCCGCAATCCTTCCCACCGCAGGGAAATCATGATCAGCGTCGAAGTCGCCATCGTTGGCGCCGGCCAAATGAGATATCGACAGGATCGCGAGTGAGCAAACCGCAAGTAACAACGGATCGATTCTTCTCATGACCTTCACCTCCTCGTGCATTTCGTCGAAATCCAAGCGACCGCAGGATTCTCTTCGTAGAGCGGGCTGCGAGTTCTCGAGTTGGCTCGCTCGCCTTGGATGGATTCTCTTCCCCCCGTCGCTCCAATGTCAAGCGTTTGGTTTTCTCCCCGTGGTTTGGCATCGCCTGCTGTACGCGATGATCCGATTTCGCGTGCTTTCATCGTCCCAGCACGGCCCCTCTGCTGAACGATGATCTCGATAGCGAAGACACCCTCGATGCAACCGCCGAGGGCGTTCATTTGGTCGGGAGCACGAAACCAGGCTCGCGGGCAGCTGCCGCGCAGCGGCACGGAGCGCCGCGTGGCGGCATCGGCGATGGTTCCCGGCTCTACCCGGCTACGGGTTTGGTGTCAGAGCGCAGCGTCGGAATCCACCATTCCTCACCGCGCTCGGTGGTCACGTATTCGGGCCAACGGAAATCGATCGGAGGTTCGTAATCGCAGAGCGGCGCGATCCAGTTCTCGCCCCCGATTCCGCCGCCGGTTCGCTCCTCGAATTCCCGATTCGCGGCTGCCAGAACTTCACTGTCGCTCAGTAGATCGACCACGGTCAGGCCGATGACTTTGGCCGCGCACAGAACAGTTGGATCGATCGTCTCGGGGATGCCGCCGAGTGCGTTCATCGCCCAGGCGGGATAGCGGTACCCCGGTGGCCCCTTCAGCATGGGCCGCCCGATATAGAGGCGCACGGTCGGAGCGTGCCAGCACATTTCCGTGTAATCATCCGAGGTCGAATTGCGCTGAGACGCCGGCAGGCCCTCGCGCCGAATGCGTTCGGCTTCCTGGGGCTCGATCAGGGTTTCGCAGACTTCCATGAAGGGTTTGTCCATCGGCGTCAGGCCCAGGTTCGCCTGGATTTCTCGCGCCACCGCAATCGCCGCATCGCCCAGTACCGGTCCACCGACTTCCTGCAGGTTCCGGTAGGTAAGCTCCGCCATCGCGTGATTGGGCAACCCCTCGCGCGATTTGCAGACCCAGTGGCGCTCCCAGCGACAGTGCGCGGCCAGCGCTGCGGCCTCGGCGTTCTGGTCGAGTACCCGGAACACCTGCTCGGCCTGACCGTACTCCGACACGCGGCAGAGGTACTGGATCTGGGCGAGTCCGGCCGGCAGGTTGTCGGCGGTTGCCTGTCCCGCGGTCAGGATGGCCTCGCTCAGCGTCCAGCCGCCGCTGAACGGCAGGCTCGAGGCCAATTTCATCTTGGTCAGGTTGTACATGGTGACCAGCGCGTCCGTCGCGCCCGGCGCCCGGGCCGCGCTGTGCGCCTGGATGATCGGCGAATCCGCCGGCGCCGCCAACCAGTTCTCCGGGTCGTCGCAGTGAAAGCTGTAGACCGCGGCGTAGGACGCACCGCAATGCGTGTCCCACAAAACGGTGTTGGAGAGGGGCAGTATGTAGGCGGGGTGGAAGCTGATGAAGGCGTCGATGCCGTCGTAATAACCGCGCGCCGCGTGAATCGGCTTGGATCCGCGCACCTTTTCGGCCGGCTCGCCGAAGAATTTCAGCGTGCCCTCCAGCCCGTGTTCCTGCATCGCGACCTTGGCCGCGAGAAATCCGCCGAGCGCACCCATCCCGAGCGCAGAGTGGGGATCCGTGTGGCCGCCCGCGTGCGGCGACAAACCGGCGCGAGCTTCTTCACGGGTGGTCGCGGCTTGACAGTTTCCCGGCACGCCGTCGTATTCCGCGTAACCACCGATCACCGGCCCTTTGCCGGTACTGAACGTCGCGGCAAAAGCGGTCGGCATGCCGCCGCTGCCCTCCTCCACTTCGAAACCCTCGGCGCGCAGGCGGTCCACGTACCAGCGCGCGGATTTGTACTCCCGCCAGGCCGTCTCACCGTAATGCCAGATCGTCGAGCACCCCTCGGAGAGATCGCCGTTATGCTTATCTACCCAGCGCGTTACCGCATTTCTTGCACTCGACATGTTCCCGGCTCCCTCGATGATCACGACGCCTGACTCGAGCAAAATGGCTGCACGAAAAACAGCCTCTGAAAAATAGGAGAAACGAGCCGCAATATCGCTATCCCCGCGCACCTGCGATGAGATATCCTGCCGGAATGCGAATGGTAATTGGCCTGTTGCTTCTGCTTTCTGCCGCGCCCGCGACCGCGGAGACCATCTTCGTCGAGGCCACGCGGGATACGACGCTCATCGAGGATCCGGCCGGCGCGCTCGCGAATGGGGCCGGGCCGGTCTTCTTCGTCGGCCGCACCAACCAGCGCCAGAACAGCGTGCGCCGCGGGCTGATCTACTTCGACGTCGCCGCGGTCCTGCCCGAACACGCGCGTGTCGAGAGCGCCCGGGTGATGCTCTACATGTCACCGAGCAACCCTGCTCCGCACCGAATCGCCCTGCACCGGTTGCTTTTCGCGTGGGGGGAGGGGACTTCGTACGCCTCGGGCGGTAGCGGCGACTTCTCCGCGCCGGGCGATGCCAGCTGGATTCACACCTTCTACGACGACGCGTTCTGGGTGAAGCCGGGCGGCCACTTCGTCGTGCGCGCGAGCAGCTGGCGAGATGTGGGCACCTCCGCATTCTACACGTGGGAGAGCACCCAGAAGATGGTCGCGGACGTGCGGCTGTGGCTCGCGGCGCCGGACCGGAACTTCGGCTGGATCCTTCTCGGTGACGAGACCACACCCCAGAACGTGAAGAGCTTTGCGAGCCGCGAGGAGCCGGATTCGGCGCTACGGCCCACCCTCGAGCTGACCTACAGCCTGCCTGGCGAGTAGCTGCGGTGGCTCGGCTGCAGCGCCGCACTCGATAACCATCTGTACCGATTAAACCCAAAACGGGTCAGATTGCCCCAGCGTTTCGACCGAAAGTCCCAATCCGCACCGTGATAGCTCGAATGGCTGCGCTTTCGAGGTACCGATCTTGCACACGCAACTACCCAACCACGGAGGAACCTCGACGATGCCCCCCTCACCCGCCGTTCGAATCGCCTTAGTCGTCAGTGCGCTTCTGCTCGCCGGACCGGTTCACGCCGACACGGTGATCCTGCAGCCGAGCCGGGACAACACGCTGTTCGAGCCGATCGCGAAGGACAATCTCGAAGACCGATCGAACGGCGCCGGCGTGACGATGTTCGCGGGTAAGGTCAGGGACGCGCTGAACGCGAGCGGCCAGGTCGCAGTGCGAAGGGCGGTGCTGGCGTTCAACATCGCCGGCAGCGGCATCCCGGCGGGCTCGACGATCGACAGCGTGACGCTGAGCCTGAGCTGCACCAAGGCCAGGTTGAATACCAACTTCAACTTCCGACTGCACAAACTCCTGAGCAACTGGGGTGAGGGCGCCTCCAACACCGGCAATTCGCAGCAGGGTCGAGGCGAAACACCGGCGACTGGCGATGCCACCTGGCGGCACACCTTCTACAGCAACCAGTTCTGGTCGACACCCGGCGGTGACTACAACGGCACGGCGAGCGCGACGACCCCGGTCGGCGGCCAGGGCAGCTACACCTGGGGCTCCACGTCCGGCATGGTGGCGGACGTTCAGAATTGGTTGAACAACCCCGCGCAGAATTTTGGTTGGATCTTGATCGGCGACGAGAGCCAGACCCAGACCGCCAAGCAGTTCGGCACGCGCGAGAACACCCAGGACGGCGGCATCCTCAGGCCGAGGTTGACCATCAACTACACCCCACAGCAAGTCTCGGGTGGCTGCTGCCAGAGCTCGACCTGTAGCGTCGAGACACTGACCAACTGCACGACACTCGGAGGTGTCTATCAGGGTGACGGAAGCTCCTGCTCGCCCAACCCGTGCGTTCAGGCGTTCGGCGCGTGCTGCGCAAACAACGGCACCTGCAGCGAGGATACGCAGAGCACCTGCGAAGGCGGTGGCGGCACATTCCAGGGCGACGGCTCCACCTGCGCCTCGGTCGAATGCCCGCTTCAGCTCACGCCCTATCTCGACGCGCTGC
>JAHEEJ010000032.1 GCA_024640705.1 Deltaproteobacteria bacterium | reverse complement strand
CGGTTACCGATGGGGTGATGAGTCGGATCTCGGGCTGGCTCTCCGCCTCCAGCCGCGCCTGCCGTCGAATCAGGAGCTTGTTGACCAGCGCCGTGAGTTCATCGGCCGTAAAGGGCTTCTCGACGTAGTCCATCGCGCCGAATTTCATCGTCTCGACCGCCGACTCGATGCTCGCGTAGCCGGTAATCAACACCACGTCCACATCGGGCCTCAGATGCTTGACGGCCTTCGTGACCTCGACGCCGTCCATCTCGGGCATCTTGAAATCGGTGAATACGAAGTCGTAGTCGTTCTTGCGGACGAGGCCGACCGCCTCCTGGCCTGTCTCCACCGTGTCTATTGAATAGCCAGCGATGACCAGGATCTTGCGGAAGCTGTCCAACACGATGGCTTCGTCGTCGACTGCGAGGATGCGGGCCTTCGGATCATTCACCTCGACGCGCTTCAAGCTTGCGGCTTCGTCCGTGTACTCGAGCCGGAGCCCGGTATCGAGGGCCGCCTCTCTTTCCAGGCGGATCTTCTTCTCCTCCATCCGCTTCATGATCCGGCGCAGAATCAGATCGACGACGATGAAGGTGATTATCGTTACCAGAACGATCAGAATGACCATGGGAACTCCCGTGCGACTGGGTGACTAGCGTCAGAAGGGGGTCTGACTGCAAATACGGTCGGGGATGAAGGGGAGGCGCCCGCTTCGCTGATCCTGCCAGAGCTGGTCATCATGCAGGTGGAGCCTGAGAGCGGAAATGAGAAGCTGCCGTTTGCGATCCCGCCAGCTCGAACAGGAGCCGACAGTCTGCACGCAAATGCGGAAGGTCTGAATGATCTGACCATGACCCTTCTCGTATTCTCGGGTGACCAATCCGAGCCTCTCGAAGCCGCCCTGCACCTAATAAGCAATTGTCGTGCCGACCCCGCCCTGCCTAGCGAGCGCTCCAGAGGCGATTTTCTGAGACATGGCGCCACGGACTGGCTTTCCCCTTGGGGCGAGGTGGCGCAGTTGATTGCCCCCATTTCGCGCTGTTACGCCCCCCTGTTTCCGGATCGGCTCGCAGTGTGTTTGCAAGTGATCGGAGGGTTTGGGCGTTACCCCCCAGCGCAATCTTCGATCTTCCCGGCTCGATCGGGAGCCGGCCGGCCGTTCGATCGACCGGCCCGCCAGCGGATTGCGGAAGGGGCGGGAGGCCGCAAAGCGAAGTCAACGGCTTTGCGAGCGAAGGCCTTCTGGCTGCTGTTTCGGGCTGCGATTGGGGGCCGTGCCGCGCTAGCGCCACGGCGCATTCGAACAGCCGAAATCAAGTTCGGGCTTCCGGGTGAGTGGGATCGATCCCCGTTCTCTAGCTACCGCCGATGCGCGCGAGCAGGGCGTCGCGCTTTTCGATCATCAACGACTCGCTATTGGCTTCGAGGTTCAGCCGCAGCACGGGCTCGGTGTTGGAGGGGCGGAGGTTGAACCACCAATCCGGATAGCGGACCAGCAGTCCATCGAGCCGCGAGACGACGGGCGCGTCCGCGTGCTCGCTTTGGATGTCTTCGAGAATCGTCTCGATGTCGCTCACCCGGCGGTTGATCTCGCCACTCGCCGAATAGCGCCTCAACGGGGCCACGATTTCGGACAGGGGGCGATCATCCGCAGCGAGCAGGTCGAGCACCGCCACGAACGCGGCGATGCCGTCGTCCGCGACCAGGTCGGGCGAAAAGCGAAAGTAGAAGTGGCCCGAGAGCTCACCCGCGAAGATGGCGCCGACTTCGCGCATTTGCGCCTTGACGAACGAGTGCCCCACGCGGGACATCTCGGCCACGCCACCCGCGGCTTCGATTTCCTCTGCGGTGGCGCGGCTGGAACGCAGGTCGTACAAGACGCGCCCACCGGGGTGGCGCTCGAGTTGGCGCCGGGCGAGCAGCCCGGTCATCAGGTCCGAGGGAATCGGGACGCCCTCGTTGTCGACGATCACCGCGCGGTCGGCATCGCCGTCGAACGCGACCCCGAGATCGGCTCCGGTCCGACGCACTGCCGCCACCAGATCGCGCAGATTCTCGAGCTTCAGCGGATCAGCTTCGTGGTTGGGAAAGGTTCCATCCGGCTCGAAGTAGAGGCGCTCGACTTCGAGGTCCAGCCGCTCCAGCAGCGGTTCCAATCCGACCGCTGCCATGCCGTTGCCACAGTCGATCGCGAGCTTGAGCCGCTTGTGCTCGCCCCCCACGCTGAGCACGTGGTCGACGTAGCCCGCGCGGACGTCGACGGATCGAATCGTTCCGCGCTTCGATTGCGGAGCTTCGTTCGCGATTCCAAGCGAGATCTTTTCGATCTCGAGCAGTCCGCTGGCCTCGCCGATCGGGATCGCGTGTTCTCGACAGATCTTGAATCCGTTGTACTGCGCCGGGTTGTGGCTGGCGGTGACCATGATGCCACCACCGGCCACCAACGACTCCACTGCGTAATAGACCATCGGCGTCGAGACGAGTCCGAGGTCGATGACGTCGACGCCCTCGTCGTTGATGCCGCGCACGAGGGCTTCGAACAATTCAGGCGAGGTCTGCCGCGCGTCCCGGCCCACGGCCAGCGCAGTCGCCCCGATGAAGCGCGCCGTCGCGCGTCCGATGCGCTGGGCGATTTCCGCGTCGAGATCGTCGGGCGTGATGCCTCGGATGTCGTATGCCTTGAAGATCTTCGCCATCGGGTTCGTCAGCGCGCCGCTTTGGATTCGTCGCTAGCACTCCGCGCGATCTCTTCGTCGATGATCTGCGAAAACGCCTCGAGACTCTGTGCGCCGTGCATGGGAATTCCGTTGATCAGGAACGAGGGCGTCCCCGATATCTGAAGCTCCTCCGCGACGGCGGCGTCCGCATCGACGATCTGCTGGGTCTCTCGATTCTGCACGCACTGGCGGAAGGCCGCCATCTCCAGTCCGATCTCGGACGCGTAGCCCTCGAGGTCTTGATCCGAGAGCGCGCGGTTGTTCGCGAAAATCAAATCGTGGTATTCCCAGAATTTCGCCTGGTTGTTCGCGCAGGCGGCGGCTTCCGCCGCGGCTTGTGCGCGCGGGTGAATGTTGTTGAGGGGAAGGTTCCGGAACACGAAGCGCACCTCGGTCGGGTATTTGGCGACGACCTGATCGATCGTCGGCACGACGCGCTGGCAGAACGGACACTGGAAGTCGCTGAATTCGATGATCGTGACGACCGCATCGTCAGGTCCCTTGGCGGGCCCGATCGCTTCCACTTCGATGCGGCTGGGCTCGAGCAGGATTTCGGTGTCGGCCTGCTCGCGGAGGTTTGCGACGATCGTCACGACTCGCCGCTCCTTCAAGTAGACGTTGATCCGATCCCGCATTTCGTCCAGGCCGAGCCCCCCCATCTGATCGATGTTTTCGGCGTAGAACGCGGCGATCTCTTGCTCGGGCACGTCGCCCTGGGCCTCGACCTGCTGGCCGAGGTATTCGTCGGAGCTGAGGTTCTCGGCGGCGGCCGCCTTCTCGACGAGCATCGTATCGATCAATCCCTTGAGGGCGCGCGAGCGCACTTCGTAGAGCGTCGCCGGGTTGCGCTCGGAGGTTGCCTCGCTGAAGAGTTGCTCTTTGATGTGCGCGTCGATTTCGCCGACGGTGATCGCGCGGCCGTCGAGGGTTGCCGCCACTTCATTTGCGGACTCTCCCGATCCATCGCCTGGATCCGGGTTCTGGCCAAATTGCTGACAGGCGAGGGTGGCGAACAGGCAGCAGCCGATCGCCGTCGTGCGTAGGTGGCGCATCATCGTAAGGGCTCCAATATTTTGCGATGGGTGATCGATGGACGTCGAATCGCAGATCCCGTCCCAGGGCTGTGTGAATCGAGGATCCGGCTCCGGGACTGTAGTATAGAAGGCCGCTCGCCTCTGCAGGAGAAGCGCATGGGAGCCCCGCTCTCGCTGATGGATGGATTTCAACTCCCGCTGGAGGGCGGGCGGCTGCTGCTGCGGGAAAAGCGCTTGTGGGCGCTCGCAGCGGCGCCCATCGGGTTTTCGCTGCTGGCCTTCGCGGTCGCCGCTTCGGTCCTGATCGCCCATGCGGGTGGTCTCTATGAATGGGCGACGCTCTGGGCGCCGGCCCCGGAGGCCACGAGCTGGTATGCGTGGCTGTGGGTGGGCCCCGCCAAGGCGGCGTTGGCGATCCTCGGCCTGGTGGTCTTCGCCGTGATCGCAGGTCTGGGGCTGCTGGTCTCGTTTCTCGTGGCAAATGTGCTCGCGTCGCCGTTTCTCGACGTGCTTGCGGGCCGGATCGAGTTGATCGAAACCGGGGTGGTCGAAGAGGATGCACCCACGGGCCTGATCGGTACCGGTGCGGATGTGCTTCGCTCACTGCGCGAAGAGTTGCGCCGGGCGCTCTTCTTCCTCGCCGTGGTCGCGGGTCTCGCCCTGATCGGATTCGTGATTCCGGGGGCCCATCTCGTGACCGGCCCGGCGATCGTGGGTTTCGCGATCTTCTTTCTCCCCCTCGACTACGCGAGCTACACGCTCGATCGCCGGCGCTATTCGTTTCGGCAGAAGCGAAGCTGGCTGATGGCCAACAAACCCGTCGTCGTGGGCTTTGGCTGCGCGGCATTCCTGATCTGCTGGGTGCCCGGCCTCAATTTTCTCGCGATCCCGCTGCTGGTCGCGGGCGGAACCCTGTTGGCGATCCGGAATGCTCCGGCTCGGCCGGACGCGTAGGGCCGGCGACCTCAGCGAGCGAGCAGCGTCCGACGGGCTCGGTAGAGGTCGGACTTCACGGCGTCCGCGCTCTTGTTCGTCACGCGCGCGATTTCCCGAATGCTCTGGTGCTGGAGGTGGTGCATGACGAACAGGCGCCGCTGGATCGGTGACAGATCGCGATCGGCGGCTGCTTCCAGCAGGCTCAATTTCTCCTGACACTCGTAGTGCTCGAGTGGGGTGGGCTCGCGCCAGCCCGGATTGCCGATCATGTGCGATTCGTCTTGCGCGTCGATGGGCACGGTCGGAGGTCGCTTCTTCTTGAATCGATTGGCGATGGTGATTCGGGTGACGCCAAACACCCAGGCCCCAAACGGCGCATCGGAACGAAACGATTCGAGGGAAGCGAAGATGTTGGTAAAGACTTCCTGGACGATTTCTTCGACATCCGCGCGATTGTGGATGCGCCGGTCGACGAAGCGGTAGACGCGCTGGAAATAACGCTCGTAGAGGGTCGAGAAAGAGGCCTTGTCGCCGTTCGAAATGCGCTCGATCAGTTCGAGGTCGGGCGGCGTGACTGCGCGATCCGCAGCGTTCATCCTCAGCGCCTCCGCCCCCCGCCCACTCAGCTGGAGCCCCGGGCCCTGGCAGCCCGATGCGATGGAGCCCTGGACGGGCTCCTTGAAGAGGAGTGGCCCGAGCCGCGCGCTGGGTGTCGAAATTTGTCACCGGGCGCCGCGAGGTCCAGCGGCGCGTTTGCCCCAGGGGGAAACGCGCGTCACTCGAACTCGACGTACTCCTCGGCGGTCAGCCCGAGATCCTCGTGGCTGAGCCCGGTCCGAAATGGCGGAGCATCGGAGTTGTCGGGTCTTCGGGGGGCCGATCCGTGCGGAGCTTCTCGAGTGATCGGCTCGATCAAGATTTCGGGATTGCCCCTGTTTTGCAGGTAGTGGTACCGGACGAGCGAGACGGCCTCGCTTCCGAGCGCGGCCGCGGCGGCTTGGGTCGCGTTGCAAAAGGACGGGCAGAGCAGGACGGCACGCGCCCCCGCCCCCGGACGCACACCGAGATTTGGCGCGAGCTGAACCCAATCTCGAATTCGCGGTTCGACCCACGCGCGCTGTGCGACCGCTCGGCCGATCAGTTCGAGATCGTCGCCGGCCTCTCCAATCAAGATCAGGACCACGCGTCCCGTTGGTTCGACGCCGACGAAGTCGATGCTGGAATCCGCGCCCAATACGCCTTCTGCGATCAGGTGCAGCGCCGGAACGACCTCACCCAATCGGGCGCGCAGCCCTTCGGTCAGCTGGGATCGTCGCGGCGGTAGAGCGAGTGCCAGGTCAGCCAAGCGCCTGTTCCTGCGCATCCTCGAGTAATAACCGCGCGACATCGCGAAGTGCGCGCGCTGCGCGGGACTGCGGATGCTCGAGTCCGATCGGGCGGTGAGCGACGATCGCCCGATAGATGTGAAGGTCGTCCATGAGCAGACCGTAGCTCACGACGGCGTGGCCCAGATGTCTCTGTGTGGTGTCGGCGAGTCGAGAGAACGCGCGCTCGGCCTCCTCGATGCGTCGAACTCCGTGGATCGTGATGCCGAGCCGGTGGGTCGGGCCGGCTTGGAGCACGCGCTTGGCCAACCCGTAGGTTTCGCGCAGATCCTTGGATTCCGTAGCCGCAAAGAGCAATACCCAGCGCAGCAGCGCCCGGCCCTCCGACGTACCGTTGAGCCAGGTCGGGGGCACCCGCGTCAGGATCACCCCCCCGTTCTGGGCGTCCGCTGCTCGCGACACCGCGAGGTCCAGCGCTGCGCGGTGCAGCTCGCGAAGATTGGTGGCGTGCACGAGTTCGAGCTTGGCGCCGATCGGGCCGCGGCCCGAGGGGGGCCAGAGCGATGCGGCAGCCGGGTCGGCCGGGGCGAGCAGGGTGGCATTGGCGCCGAATCGGGCGAATTCAACCGAGAGGTTCCACGCGAACGCTGCCCGTACGACATCTCGATCACCGATGGGCAGCGCGATGATCGGCAGCGCGGCGGGGCGGTCGGCGCGCGTTCGCGGGCTCGGGTTCGCGTCCGGGCTCCAATCGTAGTGTGCGTGGTCGATCGGCTGCGGTTCTTCGCCTGGATACGCGTTGGCGTGCGCCACCGAAGCGGCGACACCGGCTCCCGGCAGGAAATAGTCGAGTACGTCTTCGAGTTTTCGCGGCAACTTCGGACCGATTCCTAGATGGCAACCTACAGTCAAACGGCAGCGTACGACTGGCTACTGACGACGCGCCGCTTGCAGCTGTCTACTTACGGCGGGCCACTTATCGGGGGGGATAGGGCTGGCGCTTTTCCCGTCGCGCCGGAACCGCTCGCGCGTGCCGAGCGACGGAATGGACTATTTAGCACCCCGTTAGCTCACCACCAGAACTGAATTGCGCCCGCCGATCGTACTCGAAATCATCTCGGGGTTCTCGGGGTCCTCCCGCCACTCTCCGTCGACCACGTAGCGATACTGGTAGGTGCCCGGTGCAAGCCTGAGGATCTTCGTCCAGACCCGCGTCTGTCCCTCGGATTCGATCAGTGACCGCACCCCCTTGTCGGGAACCCAGCCATTGAAGTCGCCCGCGATCCTCACGTCGTTGGCGTTCGCGTCGCGAAACCGCACCACGACTTCCCGAGGTGGACGCTCGGTCGGGCCGGCCGGGAGAGTGACTTCGGACTGCAGGGGCGGCGAGGCCTCTACCTCGACGGCCAGTGCCGCGTGATCCAGAGCTCCGTTCGCCGATGGGGCGAGGCTCCCGATCGGTTTTCCGCGAGCCGCCGCCTCTCGCAGCTTCACGTTGAGCCGGATGACGGTATCGAAACACATGTCCTTGAAGATCTCGCGAATCTCGGCCAGTGTGGCTCGGGCAAATCGCGTGCGGCCGTCGTAAAGGGTCGTCAGCACCCGCACGCTCAGGTCGTGACCGATCCGCTCCGTCAGCAGTGCGATCGTTTCCAGCAGTTTCTCGACGCCGTGAATCGCAAAACGGCTGGTTTCGAGTGGAATGATCACCTCGGTTGCGGCGCGCAGCGCATTGAAGGTCAACAGACCCACATTGGGTGGGCAGTCGATCAGCACGTACTCGTAGGCGCCTTCGGGGAGTGCATCGAGGGCCGCGCTGAGGCGCTCCGTCCTCTCGTCGACGCGCTCGGAGGCGAGTTTCTGTTCGAGGGCCGAAAGCACGATGCCCGAAGGAGCGAGATCCAGGCCCTCGCTCACTTCGCGGATGATTTGCTGCAGGCGTTCGCCGCCATCCGGTTCGGCGAGGATCTCGTAGATGTTCTCGTCGAGCTTGTCCGGGTCGATTCCCAGGGCGAGTGTCGCATGCGCCTGCGGGTCGATATCGACGACAAGAACCCGGGCGCCGTCCGCCGCAAGGGCTCCCGCTAGATTGACCGTTGTGGTGGTCTTCCCGCAGCCACCCTTCTGGTTCACGATTGCGATGACCCGCACTGGCACCCCCCCGGATGGTGCTCTACCGATCGCCTGGGCGACCCACCATCGACGCTGATCCGGTTGAAGCTGCGCCACCTTGTGACGCGGCCATTTTTCCGGTGGGTCGGTGTCGAGCTACTGGTTCAATCCAATCTCAGATTCATCAAGCCGTCCGATCGTGGACCGATCTCTCTTGGGGCTGGACTTTGTGGATCTGCGGCAATCTGGTAACGGAGCGCCGCCAGGCGGTGACTTCGCGATGAAATTTCGCGACTTCGAACACCCACTCCTGGCCCGAGATGGCTTCGAAAGCCGTGTCGTCTCGGAATACCAGCACCACGTCGCCTGTTGCAACCAGGACCAGCTCGGCGAGAGGTTGTTTCACGGTTGGAAGGATTTTGCGCAGCGCACCAATGGAAGCGCGGATTCGTTGTACCGAAACACCAGAATCGATCAGTCGTTTCGCAGCCTTGAGGGCCACCAGGTCCTCGAAGCTGTACCTACTATGTCCCCCTGGAGACTTTGCGCTGGGTTCTACGAGGCCTGTTTGCGCCCAATACTGCAGCTGCCGCCGCGAGATCTTCAGCAGATCCACGACATCGCGTGTCCGAAAACGCCCTCTGACAGAATTCACTCCGACGGCCTCGAATTGCCCAAAGCGCCCCCTGCCTTCAATTGCTGCAAGCGTAAGGTCCGACTCTGCCCGAAGTCAACCCAAAACATCGTGAATTTGTTTCAATTTAGGGTAAAACCCTTTACAAATAGGGTGCTTTGCCTAGCGGTTCGCGGATTCGCGGCGCTACCAGGTGTGGGTTAGGTTGAGTCCAATGGCAGAATCCGAGGACAATCAGGACGACTGGAGTGGCGATTCGGACCCGAATCGGACCCTCGTCGAAGACGGCGCCAATCGGCGCCCGTTCATGCGAGGCATCGTGGTCCATTCGCTGATGGCGCGTGGCGTTACGTTCGAGGAGGCGTATCGGACCGCAGACCGGGTCCGCGAGCGCCTTCGGGGCCGCTCGGTGATTCCCAAAGAGGAGCTCGCCAAGGCGATCCTCGAAATCTGCGGCCCGCTGCCCACCGATCGGCACGAACCCGCGCCTCCGGCCGCCGACGAGATCACCATCACGGGCCGCGGCAAGGGATTGCCGTTTTCGAAGGGGATTCTCTCCCAGTCGCTGCTCGCCGCGGCCATCGAACCGAATGACGCGTTCGACGTCGCGCGCGACATCGAGCGGGCTCTCGTCAATCGCGGCGCGCGCGAGGTCGATCGCCGCGACCTGCGCGAGCTGGCGTACCAGGCGCTCGACCGGCGAATGGGTGCCGAGTCCGCTCGGCGCTACCTGATCTGGCGCAAGTACCAGGTCCCCGACCGGCCCGTGCTGATCTTGCTCGGCGGCGCAGCCGGGGTGGGGAAGACCTCCCTCGCGCTCGAAGTCGCCCACCGGCTCGGGATTGGCCGGGTGCTCTCCACGGACTCGATCCGCCAGGTCATGCGATTGATGCTCTCCCCCGCGATTGCGCCCGCGATTCACGGCTCGTCGTACGATGCCCACCGTTTGCTCTCGTCCGAGCGCAAGAGCGCCGATCGGGTCATCGGGGGATTTCGGGAGCAGGCTGCGACGGTCTCGGTTGGAATCCGGGCTTCGCTCGAGCGGGCGGTGAACGAGAACGCGAGCCTGGTGATGGACGGGGTTTCGATCGTTCCGGGCCTGATCGATCTGGAGCCCTTCTCGAAGATTGCCGACGTGATCTTTCTGGTGGTCGGTACGCTCGACGAGGAAGCCTTCAGCAATCGCTTTGCGGCGCGGGCTGCGGAGACGAAGTACCGCCCCCCCCACCGCTATCTGGATAACCTCGACTCGATCCTCCAGATCCAGGACCATTTTCTCGAGCTCGCGGAGCGCTTCGAGGTGCCGATCGTCGACAACATCTCATTCGACCGCTCGGTCCTGCTGATCATTCGGCACGTGACCGACACCCTGAGCCAGCGTCACGGTTTCAACCCCGAAGAGATTCTCTGATTTTGCTCAACCCTGGCGTGGGGCACTGACGTGTCGCGAACGATCCAACGAGAAATTGCGGGAAACGACTGGCGGGTCTGGCCCGAGGAAGTTCGCCGTGCGGGCTGGTCGAAACTCTTCGGCCTGCCCCCCGACGCGCCGATGCGCTTGCACGTCGACATCGGCTTTGGTGATGGAGCCTTCCTGACCGAGCTGGCCCGCAGAGATCCCGGTCGATCCGTCGTCGGCATCGAACTCTCGTTCAAACGGGTTCTCAAGGTCGCCCAAAGACTTTCCCGTTCCGATCTTCACAACGTGCGGCTGCTCGGCGTCGATGCCGCGTGGGCGGTTCGGGAAGCGTTCCGAGACGAATCCGTCGAGTCTTTCTGGATCAATTTCCCGGACCCCTGGCCGAAGCGCTGCCATCAGCGCCGCCGGCTGGTCGAGCCGGGCTTGGTTCGAGAGATCTCGCGCCGATTGGTGACCGGGGGCTCGCTTCACATCGCGACAGACGCGCCTGACTACGCGGAGGCGATCCGTTCCACGCTCGACGCCGATCCGCTACTCGAAATCGTCCAGGCACCGACGGGGCACCTCGGTGAGCGGCGCGAGTTGCCGCCGACCAGATTCCAGCGCGAGTGGGCCGCGCAAGGCCGCCCGTGCGTTTTCTTCCACTGCCGACGCGCGAAGACGATCGCAGCCAGTCGGATGGGCCACGCCCAGCGGGTCGCCTCGTAGTGCGCGGCCCGAGCCACTACTCTCCACCCGCCATGTCCGATCGCCCGAACCTCAAGGATTACTCACTCGAGCGTCTGCGCGAGCGCTTCGTCGCTGAGGGATTGCCCGCGTATCGCGCCGACCAGATCGCGGGGTGGATCTACCAGCGCGGCGTCGAAGACTTCGCCGAGATGAGCGATCTGGACCGCGCGCTGCGCGAGCGGCTGGAGGCGGAATGGCAGATCCGCTGCCTGGAGATCGAGCGCCTGGATCGCTCGACGGACGGCACCGTCAAGGCCATTTTGCTCGCCGCCGATGGCGCGCAGGTCGAGTCGGTCCTGATCCCCGAAGCCGATCGAACGACCCTGTGCGTCTCGACCCAGGTGGGTTGCGCGATGGCGTGCACGTTCTGCGCGACCGGCGCGCTCGGCTTCACGCGCAACCTGACGACCGCGGAAATCGTCGAGCAGGTTTGCCGGATGCGCGAAATCCTGGAGGAGCCCCGGAAGATCACGAACATCGTGTTCATGGGGATGGGCGAGCCGCTGCTGAACCTGGCGGCCGTGTCCGAGGCGATCGCGATTCTGGTGAACCCCAAGGCGTTTGCGATGGCGCCACGACGCGTAACGGTGTCTACTGTCGGCGTTCTGCCGCAGATCGAAGAACTCCTGGCGATCGCGCCGATCAACCTCGCCGTATCGTTGCACGCGACCACCGACCGCGTGCGAGATCAACTCGTGCCCCTCAACCGCCGCTACCCGATCGACGCGCTGCTCGATCTGCTGCGTAAACTCGACAGCGTCAACCCGCGGCGGCCGGTGTTTTTCGAATACACACTCATCGAGGGCATCAACGATTCCCTGGAGGATGCGAGGAGGTTGCCCGCATTGCTCCGCGGGATCCCGTCCAAATTGAATTTGATTCCGATGAATCCGCATCCCGAATCGGTTTATCGACCCCCCTCCGACGCCGCGATCGACGCCTTCTTGCGCGTCCTTGCGGGCGCGGGGATGACGGTGACGTTGCGACGCAGTCGCGGGGACGACATTGGGGCCGCTTGTGGGCAGCTCGCGTTGCGCCGCACGGGAGCGGCGGCTGCATGAGCGGTGGCCATCAAGGGGATTTGGTGCCGCACCGATGACGCAGGGGCGGATGTGCGGCGCGCGGACGGGCCGGATCGGCTGATCGGCGACTCGCCCCGCCAGGTTTCGGAGATCGATCGGACTCGTGCTCTACGCGATTGGCGACATCCACGGCGAGTTGGAGGCGCTCGAGGGGCTCATCGAAGCCCTTCCTCTGCGCAGTGAGGATCGCCTGATCTTCATGGGCGATTACGTGGACCGCGGTCCCGACTCGCACGGTGTGGTCGAATACCTGGTCCGTCTCGCCAAGAAGCGGGACTGCGTCTTCTTGATCGGCAATCACGAGTCGATGTTCCTCGACTTTCTCGGCTGGGAAGATCCGATGTACTTCGCGGGTGACGCCTTTCTGATGAACGGCGGTGACCGGACGCTGGCCAGCTACGACTACTTCGATTCCGATCTCGAACCGTCGCTATTCAAGCTTCCCAAGACCCACGAGGCCTTCTTTCGAAAGCTCAAACTCCACCACCGCGAGGGGGACTACCTCTTCGTGCACGCCGGCCTGAGCAATTCTGCGATCGAGGAGCCCGACCTCGAGTATGCGCTGCGCAAGACCGACGTCGAGGATTTCTTGTGGAACCGGACGATCGGCGATCTGCCCCACAAGCTCGGCATCACGATCATCTACGGCCACACCCCGTCGAACGATCTTCAGGTGCGCTGGAATTCCCCCTTCAGCATCGGCATCGACACCGGCGCGGTCTACGGTGGCAAACTGACCGCCATCCGCCTGCCCGACGAAACCATCTTCCAGGTCTGAAGCCGCGGCCGGCACAGGCTTTGCCGCCCAAGACGGTCGAAGCCCTGCGCCATTCCGAAGTGCCTGGAGCGAGTCGTGGCTACGCTCCCGGCCCCACCTGAAGCACTCGCATCATCTCGTGGTCTTCGTGCGAGAGGATGTGGCAGTGCCAGACGTAGCGCCCAGGCTTGTCGAAGGTTGCCCGGATTTCGGTCATCTGCCCCGGCAAGGCCGTCACCATGTCCTTGGGCGCATTCTCGACGTAGGCCGATCCCGGCTGGACGACGTTTCCGACCTGAATGTTCTCCAGCCGGAAGCCAACGCCCGTGGTGCCGTTGTGCTGTAGCACGGGTTGCTCGATCAGGTTCGCGCTGTAGGACCGGCGTCGAATCACCTCGAAGTTCACGAGGTGCAGGTGCACCGGGTGGGCATCGCCCGTGGCGTTGTAGATCTCCCAGATCTCCGTGGTGTTCAGCCCGGGGTTCTCGGTGGTAGGGCTGTGCCAGGCGATCGCGCCGGTGACCAGGTTGCCCGCGGCGTCGACTTCCGGCTCGGCGGTGCCGAGCAGCGGCTGGAGCCGACCGTACTCGTCGGTGCCTTCGAAGAGCGCCACTCGGCGCCTTCGCGTGACACGACTGCGACCGCCTCCAGGCCTGTTTCGCCCCCGTGCCGCGAGCGCTTCGGTTGTATCTCCCTGTTCGAGGGCGGACGGATCGAAGGCATCGGGCGCACTCGACTTTGGCACCACCACGTCGAAGGCCATGATGCGGTCGGTCTGGCGATCGGGGAAGAAATCCGCGGGTGCGAGCGCAGCGCCGAAATCGCCGCCGAAGGGTGCGTCACCGCCGATGTTTTCGAGGATGACGCGGGTCCCGTAGTTGAGCTGACCGAAATCGATCACGATGTCGTAACGGCCACCGGGCTCGATCACGAGCGTGTCCGTTTGCGTCGGCCGCGAGGCCAGGCCCTGGTCGCTGCCAATCACGTGGAACGGCAGCGGTGTGCCCGCGTTGCTCAGGTCGACCGCGTCGAGGGCGACGGGGCGAAAGCGCGCGACCAGAAACCGCGAGTCCGTACCGTTGAGCAGACGCAGGCGATAATTGCGCGGCTCGACGTCGGCCTTGGGCCAGATCAGACCGTTCACGACCATGTGGTCGCCGAAGAACTCGGCGAGCGCCGAAGGCTGCGGAACCTGATCGTCGAGGAGTCCCTGGTCGGTGATGAAATCACTCCAGAATGGATCTCCCGGGTACGCGGGATAGAAGAGGTCGCCCCGATCCGTGAACATGCGGTCCTGGATCCCGAGGGCCATCTCGTAGGGGTAGGCGGGCAATCCGAGCGGATTGTTCGCCGTGCCGGTGTCGTACTCGTCGCGCACGAAGTAGAAACCGGCCAGTCCCGCGTAGACATTCAGCCGCGTGATGCCGAGCGCGTGATCGTGGTACCAGAGGTTGCCCGCTGACACATTGTTGTCGTAACGAAACTCGTTGGTGAATCCACCGGGTACGCGCGCCCATTGCGGCCCGACGACCTGATTGCCCGGGCTGTAGAAGAATTCGGGATTGCCGTCGAACTGATAGTCGGTGTGGCCGCCATGCAGGTGCGTGACGATCGGAACGCCCGTCTTCTTGATCGACTCATTCTCGTAGCCGGGCAGGCTGTACGCCCAGTGCAGTGAAGTGTCGACGGGAAGCAGGTGGCTCCGGCCGAGTTCGTTCTGCCAGATTACGCGGGTTTCCGGCGCGCCTCCGGCGCTGACGCTCTTCACCTGGAAGGTCCGGCCCGGCCAGGTGGAGCCGCGCTCGTCGCCGTAGCCCCAGACGGGGGTGGTGAGCCGGCGGCCATTGCGAGAGACGAGGCCCGTCTGCTGCTGTGTCGGTCTGAGCGAGACCCGGAATCGGCCGGATGCATCCGGCTGATAGATGAAGCCGGGAGCCAGCGCGTTGGGAACCGCATTGACGAATTTTGGTTGCAGAGCGGGGTCACTCAATCCCGGTGCGAGTGTTGTCGCAAATGCCCGACCGGCCCATCCCGGAACGGCCATTCCTGCGCCGGCAAGCGTGCTGAGCTTTACGAAATCTCGTCGGTTCAGCTTCATGATCGATCCTCCGGTCCACACCCTCCCATCGAAGGCTGAGGCAGCAAGACACATGCCACCCTGCCGGTTGCCAAAATAACAGCGTGATACGGCATATCCGTCCGCGACGGGCGTGATGCCAATGCCATCCGCGACAGTTGAGGGGAAAGGGGTTGCCATTCACGATCATTCTGGGAAAAATTTTTCTCTATGTGTCAATTTGCCATTCACGATCATTCTGAGAAAATTTTTTTCCTCATGTGTCAATTCGCCACGCCAGGGTAGGAAGGATGCCCCACTTCGTTCCGCTCGAGCGGCGCCCGCTCCCGTCGATGTAGCCAGGAACGCGAATCCGAGCGCATCCGCTTCTAATATCTGCTGTTCAAGTAAATCATCGAACAGTGCTTGTCTGCGAGCGCCTTCGCGCGCTGAGACCGATCCCGCCTCGGTTCGGAAGGCGCTCGATGTCGATCCACGGCCTGCATTCCGTCAGGTCACCAATCAGTTCCGAGGGGGAGGCGCCCGGGCAAGCGTGAGGCAAATCGTCACCGTTTGGCGAAGCATCTCCAGCTTGCAGGCATCGATCGGCGCGTCGCCCCCCGGTATCTTCGGTCGGCGATGCGACAACAGCGCCCGCTGATCGATTGGTTCGGACTCCTCGCGCTGGCGGGCCTGTGGGGGACTTCCTTCCTGTTCGTCAAGATCGCGGTGAGAGAGATCACCCCCGTGACGATGGTGGCCGCCCGTTTCGCAATCGCGGCGAGTGTGCTGAGTGTGGTGGTTCGCGTCCGAGGCCTTCGCTTGCCCAGGTCGCGTCGCGTCTGGAGCCACTACCTCCTGATGAGCCTGATCGGGAACTCGGTCCCGTTTACGCTGATCGCCTGGGGTCAGATCCAGGTCGATGTCGGCCTCGCCGGAATCCTGATGGGCGTGATGCCGTTGATGACCCTGCTGCTCGCACACTTCTTCGTTCCCGGCGAACGGATGACGCCGAGAATGGCCGCTGGATTCGCAGTCGGCTTCATCGGCCTGGTGGCCCTGTTCGGACCCGAGGCGTTGCTCGAATTTGGCGGCGAAACGAGCGATTTGCTGAGCCAGCTGGCGATCGCGTTGGCAGCCATCTGTTACGCAACCAACACGGTCATTACGCGTCGGTTGGGCACGCTGGACCCCCTCGTCTCCGCCACGACGGTCATGTGGATCACCAGCGCGATCATGATTCCGGCTGCGCTGTGGGTCGAGCGGCCGGGGAGTCTCGCCTGGTCGGCGGTGTCGATTGCTTCCGTCGTGTGGCTCGGCCTCTTCGCGACGGCTCTGGCCACGATCCTCTATTTCCGAATCATCCAGCGGGCGGGGCCCACGTTTCTATCCCTGATCAATTATCTGATCCCGGTGGTGGCCCTCGCCGCGGGTGCGATCGTCCTGGATGAAGAACTGGTCGGGACCGTCTTGGTCGGGATGGCCCTGATCCTGACCGGCCTGGCAATCAGCCAACTCGGAAGCCGATCGGGTTAGACGGGCCAGGCCTCGTCGATCCTCTCGGAGGCGCGGAGCGCCGCGTGCTCCGTCACTCACGCATCCGCCGATCGGCGCGGGCGACATGGGTTTGCCGCCCGCGCTCATCGACTCAGATCTTCTCCGCTAGTTGGGAAGCAGCGTCATCCGATCGGTGTCTTTGCCATCGGAGGAGACGGACTTGTACTTCTCCGTGACACTGACCAGGCCCGAGCAGCCCGCAGCATTGCACGAGAGGCTGCCGTCGGCGGTATTGGTCGGGGTGCCGGTCTCGTCCGTCACCGCGATGTTGACCTCCGTTCCCGCGCAAACCGGGATGCGGTGAGCCGTTTCCCCAAGCGAATCCGGGTCCACGATGTTTCCGACGATCTGGTGACTGACCTTCGGGTTGTTGGTTGGGCTCTGGCCCTTTCCAATCGTGATGATGCTGGTCACGCCCCACATGTCGGCGCAGGTTGGTGCTGGCGTCGGCGGGGTCGTCGGTGTTGCCGTGGCTGTCGGTGTGGCCGTGGCTGTCGGTGTGGCCGTCGCGGTCGGTGTGGCCGTGGCAGTGGGCGTGGCGGGCGGCGCGGTCGGCGTCGATGTCGGCGTGTACGTCGGCGTCGATGTCGGCGGG
>JAHEEJ010000031.1 GCA_024640705.1 Deltaproteobacteria bacterium | reverse complement strand
AGAACGGAACGCCGCGATCGGTCGACTGGTGGAAGTGGCGGGTCGCCCAGTGCTCCTTGAACGCCCAGCTATCCCGGTAGCGCTCGGTATAACCACCGAGGGTCGTCGTCGAGAAATCATCTTGCGCCAGCGCGTCGACGATCGTATCTGCCGCCATCATTCCCGATTTGATCGCCAGATGAATTCCCGAGAGCTTTTCGGCGTTGCAGAAGCTGGCTGCATCTCCGATCAGTAGCGCGCCGTTCACATAGAGCCTGGGCATCGAATAGAGCCCGCCCGTCGGAATGCACTTCGCGCCGTATTTCACCAGCTCGCCACCCTCGAGCAGCCACTTCATGTAGGGATTGGTCTTGAATTTCTGTGCCGCCAGGTGGGGATCGCAATTCGGATTCTCCGAATCCAACATCGTGACGAATCCAAACGACACCAGGTCGTCTTTCATGTCGTAGAGCCACATCCCGTGAAAGCCGTCGAAGATCTGCGGAATCCCCAATCCGTGAACGACGCGACCGGGCTGGTGCTTCTTCGGATCGATCCGCCACAATTCCTTGACACCCGTCTCGAAGGTCTGCGGGTTCATGCCTTCGAGTTCGAAGTCTGCGATCAACTGCTTCGAAAGAGAACCGCGAACTCCCTCGCCGAGCACCGTGACCTTGGCGAAGATGTCCATCCCGGGCTGGAACGTACCCTTGGGTTTCCCGTCCTTGTCGACACCCATGTCGCCGGTGCGAACGCCGATCACCCGATTGCCATCGGTGAGGATCTTGTCGCCGGCAAATCCGGGGTAGATGTCCACACCCGCTTCTTCGCAGCGCTCCGCCATCCACTTCGCGACGCTGTTCAATGAGGTGACGTGATAACCCTTCTTGCGGAAATTCGGCGGGATGAGTGGGGCGGGCGTGCTGATCTTCCCCTTCGGGTGGAAGATCCAGAAGCCCGCGTAGTCGCAGACGTACTCGGTTGGGAAACCCTTCTCTTCGAAATCCGGCACGAGCTCGCGAATTCCCTGCGGATTCATCACGGCGCCCGAAAGCATGTGATCGCCAACGGCCGCCCCCTTCTCGAGAATCAACACCGAAGGTGGCTCGATGGGCGTCTTGCCTTCTGCTTGAGCGCTCTGGTTGAACACCTCGACCTGCTTCATCAGATGCAGCGACGAGGCCAGCGAAGCCGGTCCTGCGCCGATGTAGAGGACGTCGACCTCCATGCTCTCGCGTTCGACAGGACTCATCTGAACCTCCAAAGTTCGTTGGCGCGCTGCAACCGGTACGCCGGCTGAATCGGACCCGCAGGCGACGAGCCTACCGGGAAGCCCAAAATAGGCGAACCCCGGTACTGGCCGCCAGAATCAATCCAATCAGAGTCCGCGCCCGCCCGCGCCACAAAGCAGGCGCGCCGAGGAGCGACGGAAGATCCTGGACACGTATAATCCCCGAATGACGAGCGCCCCGGCCGGCCTGGTCGACATCCTGCGAGAATTCCTCACGGCTCATGAGCTATTGGGCCAACTCGCCGAGAAATACAAGCGAGATGAGCTCACTTTTGCTGAACTTCAGGAGTTCGTCGGAGACAGCGACTTCAGCGTTCTCTTCCGCTTGAAGGAAAAGTGTCACTCGCTGTTTCGGCCCGAGGCGGGCGGTTCGAAGGTCGCGCGGCCGCGAGAAGCGCTCTTCGACCTCGCCGTTGGATCGCTGTTTCACGAAGCGATGAAATTTCGCGAAGATTTCTACCAGCGCGAGGTATACGGCCCACGCGTGAGATCCTTGCGCGCCGAAGCCGGCGCCGAGGCCAACGGTCTGTTTCACGAATTCGAGCGAATTCTGTCAGAGGTTTCCGCTCGCCTGGAGAAGGGTCTCGCCGAAACGCATTCCCTGATGGCTCAGTCCTGGGGCCAACTTCAGGTGCTTCTATCCGAGCAGCCCGCCGAGGGTGTCGTCACGCGCTTTCTCATCGAGCGAAGTGAGACCCTCGAAAAGCTGGGCCCTCCGGGCTTGGAAGAACTGCTGGCGGCCATTCACGGCGATGCGGGTTCCGGCTACGTGGTTGCCGGGAAGTCTTATCTCGCCAGTGGCCATTACGAAGCGGCGCACCGCGTTCTCGACAAAGCCCTGGAGCGCGGCGGCGACCGAGAGGAGGTGTCGCAGTATTCTGCCTTCGCGCGGGGGATGTCCGCCTACCTCGCGGGGGATTACTCGGAAAGCCTGGTGGGTTTGAACGAATGGGCGGAGTCGGGAAGCGCCGGCGGTGATTCCCTCAAGGATCTCGCCCATTCTGCGGTATCGAGTCTCACTCGATTGGTGGAAGGCGACGAGCGCGACCGCACCCTCGAATCAGCGGCGACCCTGCTCGAAAAGCTTCACCCGCCGAATTGACGAGAAGCGGATCACTCCGCGACCGTTCGCGCTCGGGCCGAGAAATAGAACCAGCCGCCGAGGCCGAGCACGATCAGGCCCACTCCGATCCACTGCGGCTCCGTCATCCCCAGCGCCACGACGGGATTGACCCGCCAGTTCTCGATTACGATCCGACCCAGGCCGTTGAGCGCCAGATACTCACCGAAAAGAAACGGGCTGCTCTTTCTACGCCACCAGAGAAAAGCGGCCACCGGTAGCAACCAGGCGACCTCATAGAGCTGTGTGGGGTGAACAGGAAGGTCGGTGGGCGGCGCACCATCGGGGAACCGAATGCCCCACGGCACGTCCGTGACGCGACCGTAATCGTCACCCACCAGAAAACAACCGATCCTGCCGATCGCCTGTCCGATTGCAACCGCCACCGCTGCGCAATTCGCGAAAATCCTCACGGAAATCCCGTGAATCCGGCAGCCGATCGCACCGGTGATCGTCGCGAGGATCAGGCCGCCATACCACGTGATTCCATCGCGAGCGAAGAACAACTCAGAAAATGGTCGGCCGTCGCGGATGGAAACGTCCACCGCAAAATAGAGCTTGGATCCGAGAATCCCGCCGACGATGACATAGATGAGCAGCGTGCTGGCGTGCTCGCGATCGAGACCTTCCTCCTCCATTCGCACGCCGGTGATCCAGGATCCGACCAGGAATGCGACTGCGAGCATCAATCCGAAGGTGCTGATCGTGTAGCCAAAAATGGAGAAGAGTTCGGGGTACATAGGACGGCTCAGGCTACGCGATGTACGAAACCCGAGCAAGGAGGAGAGTCACCCCCCTCCGCAAGTGAGCGACCGGCTTAACAATGCGGAATCTTGCTGTGGAGTGTGAAGGGTGGAATGCGCGGCGGGTGGTGGGTCCGGGGGCGACGGGTGGGGGCACTCGGCGAATGGCTCGCCCGCCAAGGGGCCGGTCTCTCAGCGGTGTGTGCGCGGTGAAGTTGGGTTTGAGGAATGCGGGGGTTCGTGGCGGGCTGCGCTTGATTTCGCCGAGTGCCCCCACCCGTCGCCCCCGGACGCGTTACGTGGCGGTTCTCGCGACATTCGCTTGCGACGGCTCTTCGATTGGAGCTAGGCGGTTATTGGTGGCGGGGGAAGGTGACGTGGAAGGTGGTGCCGTAGCCGCTGCGGCTGTCGAGCCAGACCCGACCGCCATGGGTTTCGGCGATCTTCTTGACGATGGCGAGGCCAATCCCGCTGCCTGTTCGCCCATCGCTCGACGGTCCAAGGCTCTGGAAGGCCTCGAATACCTGCTCGTGATGCTTGGAGTCGATTCCTCGGCCGGAGTCGCTGACAGAGATTTGCGCCTCTTCTCCATGCTCGACGATCGAAACTGTGATGCGCGGGTGTTGGCAGGCCCCCATGTGATCGATCGCGTTTCCGATCAGATTCGAGAAGACCTGGTAGAGCCGGATGCGATCGCAGAAGACGAGCGGGGGATCATGCGGAAGCTCCAGTGCGATACCCGCGGCGTCGAGCCGCGGCTTGAGTTCCGCCTGCAACTGATGGAGTACGCTCGCCGGATTGACCAGCGCCTTCCGCTCGCCCGGCTGACCGATTCGCGAAAGCTCCAACAGGTCGTGGATCAAATCCTCCATCGTTCGTCCGGCCTGCTCGATTCGATCGACGAAATGCGTTCCAGTGTCGTCGAGCAGAACGCCGTAGTCCTGGCGCAGTAGCCGAGAAAATCCCAGCAGGGCCACCAACGGAGAGCGGAGATCGTGCGCGAGCGCGTGAACGCAATGTTCGAGTTCCGCGTTCTTCCTGGAGAGTTCAACCGCCGCGCAATGTCGCTCGGTGACATCGCGCATGCAGAGAACCGTCCCAGCGAAGGTTCCATCGTCGAGCCGCCGAGTCCGCGCCGATGCTGCAATTCGCGCCGCGCGACCATCGCGGCGCGTGAGTGTCAGCTCCCATTCCTCGACCTCGCGCTCCACGCCGATCGAGGAGATCAGACGCTCGAGATCCGCGGCATCGTTCAAGAGTGCTGCAACCGGCCGATCGACGATCTGGCTGCCGCCGTGGCCGAGCAATCTCTCGACCGCGGCGTTTGCATAGACGACGAATCCTCGCGCATCGACAGCCAACATCGCGTCCGGCGCGTCGTCGAGAATCGACTCCAGGCTTTCACGCCTCGCTGAATGGGCGAGTTCGACCACCGGCTTTTCGAATCCCACGGGGCGCGCGATGACAACGTAGAACGGGCGCTGCTCGGGCCGGTCCGAGACCGGAACGACGTTGACTTCGACCGGAATCGACTCGCCGTCCTGGTTGGAAAACTCGATCACCGCGTTCGTCAGGAAGCCGTCCCGACGCAATCGGGAGCGCAATTCAAAGGCCTGTTCGGGCCTCGTGAATCCCGGGAGGAAGGGGAGCAGGGTCTTGACTTCGCAACCCACGCGAAACCGCTCACCACCACAGAGCTCGACCAGACCGTCACTTCGCCACAGCACGCTCCCGCTGGAATCGGTGACGAGCACGAACTCGTAGATCTTCGCGAGCGCTTCCACCAGCGTCCGGGCCGGAATGCGATCGACGGATTGCGCGTCGTTCGCCTCACGGCGAACAGCGAGTTGGGGGAGCGGATTCTGGGGTTTCATTCGACTCCAAGCACCACTGCAGCTGCCAATCATTCGCGTGAAGCGGTCAATTTTGGTTGAGCGACCGCCTAGTAGGCCCGCACGCGCGTCCGAGACCGCTAATACCCAACCCCACTCTTTGAGGTGAGGCATCTTATCACCCGGGAAATCGCGGGGTCAACGAAAGCGTGAGGGGCGGCGTGCGGTTTCGGAGCCCTCGACGCAGCAGCGCGCACCCGAGAGCGACGATGGACGGCTGCGTGGAAGCTGCGTCCCAGCTTCCCTATGCTCTGGCCCGCATCCGGACGAGAAGAGGCAGCTGTGTCCCCGCGGGAATCGACTCCGCGCAGGCGAGCACCGAATCCGATCCGAGCCGACCTCGAGGTGTTCGACCGCGCGATCGAAACCGTGTCCGAATCCAACGCAACCAGCTACCGCAAGATCGGGGAACTGATGGGTCGCACCAGAGTCGCAGCGCTGATCGTGCTCGCCGCCCTGTTGGTTTCGGGTGCGCGCGATGAGCAGGTCGAGCCGCCGGTCGCAGCCGCGGGCCCGGTAACGGCGCCCGCCCCGGCCGACTTCGACGAGATCCAGTTGATGCGTTTTCTCGAGCGGGCAAACGCCGCGCTGTCGCCCAACCAGATCCGGCAGATCGCCGCCGCAGTGATTCGCTACAGCGCCAAGTACGAACTCGATCCCGTCCTGGTCACGCAGGTGCTCTGGGTCGAGAGCGGAGCCCGCCCCTGGGTGCGCAGCCCACTCGGGGCCGTCGGATTGATGCAGGTCATGCCGCATATGGCGGAACCGCTGGGACTCGGCGGAAACCTCGCGACGATCGACGCCAATATCGAGGCCGGCTGCTGGATCCTCGCAGACAACATCCGACGCCTCGGTGAAGAAGACGGGATCTCGGCCTACTTCTGGGGATCCAACATCCGCGACGTCGTTTATCTCGACAGGGTCAAGAAAGCGCGTGCGGCCATCCGCGGCGCGTCCGAGTCTTGAGCTCCCTGGCAGACCCAACCAGCGAGCGGTTACGCCCAGGTGTCCGAATCGAAGCCCAGTGAAATTCGCCGCACGGAATCCCAGCTCACAGGATCGACGGGACACCTGTTGTTTCGGCGATCCTGGCTGCCAAAGACGTCAGCGCGAATCATCATTCTCGTTCACGGCTACGGCGAGCACAGCGGGCGCTACGAACAAACCGCGTCGGATCTGGCTCGCGCCGGTTTCGAGGTCCACGCCTACGACCATCAGGGTCACGGGCGGTCCGGCGGCACCCGCTGTCACGTGCGCCGCTTCGATCACCTGCTGGACGACCTGGAGGGTTTCGTCGCCGCGGTGCGCGCCGAGCGACCGCCGCTTCCGGTCGTCATCGTCGGCCACAGCATGGGAGGGCTGGTGGTTGCCGCGTACGCGAGCCAGCGAAACCCCGAGGTCGCCGGCGTAGCCACTTCGGCTGCAGCTCTCGCGATTTCGGAAGACTTCTCTCGGGCGCGCACGATCGCCGCCCACGTATTGAAATGGCTCGCGCCGCGCCTCTCGCTCGCGAGCAAACTCGACCCAGAAGCCTTGTCGCGCGATCCGGAAGTCGTCCGCGCTTATCTCGAGGATCCGCTCGTGCAGCAGAAGATCACCGCCTCGCTGGCGTCGGAGATGCTGTCTGCCATGAAGCGCACCGCGGCTTCGGCTGCGGGGGTGAAGGTTCCCATGCTCCTTCAACACGGAGAAGACGACGCCATCTGCCCGGTTGCGGGGAGTCGCAACTTCTTCGAGCACCTCCAGGTGACTCGGCGGGAGTTCCGCACGTACCCTGGGTTGCGGCATGAGATTTTCAACGAACCGGAGCGAGCGGCAGTCATCGGCGATCTCGTCGGCTGGATCCGCGAACTCGGGTAGATTCTGGGGAGCCTGGGGATTCGATGTCAGCAAAACTTTCACACGTCGACGAGAGCGGTCGCGCCCAGATGGTGGGCGTCGGCGACAAACCGGTGACGCACCGCGTCTGTGTTGCGCGCGGAGAAGTGCGAATGGCCGCGGAGACGCTCGCCTGTATCGCAGAGGGCCGGGTTCCGAAGGGCGATGTACTGCTCACCGCCCGGCTGGCGGGAATCCAGGCCGCCAAGCGAACCGACGAGTGGATCCCGCTTTGCCACTCGCTTCCGCTCGACGGAGTCGAGATCGAACTGACTCCAGACCCTTCCGGGCCCCGCGTGCGCATCGAAGCGCGCGTGGACGCACACGCGCGGACGGGGGTGGAGATGGAAGCCCTGGTGGCCGTCTCGGCCGCGAGCCTCACCATCTACGACATGTGCAAAGCGATCGACCGCGCGATCTCGATCGGCGGAATCGAACTCGTGAGCAAGAGCGGCGGCAAAAGCGGTGTCTGGACGCGCCCCGGTGAAGCAGCGGCGCCCTCGGACCCCTCCGGGGGCTGAGGATCATTGGGCGATAAAGATCAGAATTCTGCAGAACCGGATTCGGCGGATCGGTGTCAGAGTCCGGTGATGACAGCTGCCAGCTGCGGAACGCTCGACGCGACGACCGTAACGAGGCCCCGAACGGCTCTCAAAAGCGGGGATTATCGGGACATCGATCCCGACGGTGACCTGGTCACCCGATGGAAAGCAGGTGATGAGAGCGCATTCGAGAGCCTGATCCGGCGCCACGAAGGGCGGGTTTTCGGCCTTCTCCTGCGCATGCTCGGCAACCGCGAGGATGCGGAAGATGTCGCGCAGGAGACCTTCATCAGCCTGCACCGCCATGGCCATCGATTTCGACACGACGCGCGCTTTTCCACCTTCGTCTATCGCGTCGCCGCCAACGCGGCGCTGAATCGACGGCGCACGCTCGGGCGCAAGAATGCCCGACTCCGCAAGCTCGAGGCGCGCCAGGCCGCGGGCGACGATCTGCCGACCTCTCCGCGCAACCCCGAGTCCGCAGCGTTCGGCACGCAGGTACAAGCTCAGGTCCAAGAAGCGCTGCTCAAACTTCCCGACGATCTCCGGGTCGCGACGGTCCTCTACGACATCGAAGGGCTGTCCTACCGCGAGATCGCTGCCGCACTCGAGATCCCCGAAGGCACCGTCAAGTCGCGAATTCACCGCGCCCGAAGCGCGCTTCGCGAAGGCCTGAAGGGTCTCGTGTCGAACGAAAACAAAGGAGAATGACCGTGAACTGCGCGAGGGTACGCTCCCACCTCGGCGATCACCTGGAAGGAGATCTCGAACTGCAATTTCGAGCCCGGGTCGACGAGCACCTGGGTCGCTGTGCGAGCTGTGCACAGGAGCTCAGCGAGCTCCGGTCTACCGTGGCACTGCTCCGATCACTGCCGGCTCCTCAACCACCCGCCGAATTGGCAAAAGACATCATGCAGCGAATCGGCGCCGGAGAAGGGCGCATACGGCGAACTCCGGCTGTGATTCGACACTTGTTCGGTCCGCAGGTCGCCGCCGCGTTGGCGGCGGGTCTGGCCGGGCTCGCAATTTTTACGAGCGTCGAAACCAGTTGGGTTGAAGCGCCCAAGGTCGTCGCGGTCGAGTCGACCGACGTGGTCGGCGCGGATCAAGAGGCGATCGACATGTGGGTGGACGCGCCCATCACCATCGCCACGGCCACAGCCGTTCAACCGCGTCTTGCGGCGATCGAGAGAACGGCTGCCAATCGCTTCTATCGACCGGATCCCCGGCACATGGTCGTCGGCTTCTACGGCCGCGTCGATCCCGATTCGCAGCAGCTGGATCTCGATGGGCAACTCAACCGCGCCATGGTCGATCCCAGGGGCTTTCTCAGCCAGCTGAACGAAGTCACGGAGCCAGAGCGGCGCTCGCGAGTCGCGCCGCTCGTGGTCCTGGCGGGCCGTCGCGGCAATGCACAGGACGTCGCTCGCCACCTGCGAGACACCTCCCATCCATTGGCAAACGCCATGGCCGCCGAATTCGATCGAAATCAGTCCAATCCGGCAGCAAACCCAATGGTCATCCCGGCGTCGTACTGACCCCACCAGCCCGCCGCTCCCGGGCCTCTCCGCTCGATGGACTCGAAGCGGCTGTCGCCGGGTTTCCCCGATCGGTACGCTGGCGCCCGATCCACCCCGACATCATGACGAAGACGCGATTCATCCGACTCTTGTTGCTTGCGTTCATCGCGCTGCCCGCGACTGCGGCCGAGCGTGAAGTCGTCGAGCTGATCCCGGCCCAGCGTGCGGGCTGGACGATCGGGAGACTCTTCGCGCCGATTACCGGGCTGTTCATGGGCGGGCCCAGCTATTGGTACGGCGAGCGGACCCTCGAAATCGATACGCATCCGCCGGGCGCAAGCCTCGATCTATTCTACGTGCGAGAGAACATCCAGCAGCGCTTCGAGCGCGCCGAATCTCCCGCCCTGCTCCAGCTTCCCACTCGCATCGACGCCGGCCGCCGGGATTCGATTTCGATCCGGGCCATTCTGGATGGGTACCTGCACCAGGAGGTGCAGGTCGATGTGCGATCCCGCAAAACGCAGCTGACCATCGAACTCGACCCACTGCCAAACCAACTCGAAGCGATGACCCATGCGTACCTTTCGCATCGAGAATCGTTGAAATTCCTGACGAGCGAAGCTTCGCGATTTCGCGTGCATGAGATATCGGATGGCTTCTCGATCGTACTGACGAAGACGGGGCACTCCCAAAGCGCTGCCGAAAGCATGCGAGGCATTTCGAGTGACGACATCAAACTGCTCAGGGCTGAACAGCTTGGTGAAGATCTCGTCGTGCGAGTCCAGCTCCGCGACGCCGATCCAAGCAGGCTGGATCTTCGGTCGACACAAGGTTACGACGCCGTCCGCGAGCTGCACCACTTCACGGTCGAACTCGTTCCCACCGAGGGGAATGCAGCGGTTCTAGCCAGATCGGGGGATGCGTTGAATCGCGTTCAAGCTGCGAATGTGTTCGGATGCGCACTCGACTTCGATCGCTCGATGCGCGCGCAACTCGACCCCGCGGCCCTCTCCAGGGCGCTTGCACCTTCGTCGGATTTTCTCGATCCCCACCTTCGATTGGCGCTGCAGCGCCTCGGCGAACTTTCGCCGGACGGCTTGATCACGCTCGTCGACGGTTCGAAGTTTCACGCTTCGATCCCACTGGATCTCGCCGCAGCCAGGACCCAGAGCGCCGAAGCCATCGGATTCCTCTCCCTCCTGAGAGCGTTCGTCGCTGAACTGGAACCACCCGAACATCGACGCGGCGCGCTGCGAGGCGCGATCGCGCCGGAACTGGACCGCGAGCGCTTCGACGCCACCGTCGAGATCGCAGAAGATCTCGAGCGGCGCTGCAGGACCCGCTAGGAGCGCGGCCCATCGGGCCGCGCGTTGGTAAAGCCGTCGCGACGACCGCCCGAGTCGTCGCCAGATCGTCCGTCGCAAAATTCGCGGGACGCTATAGTTCGCATCCCCGGTCCCGGGAGTCGCGATGCACGACTGTCGATTGGACCGCGAAACCATCACCCCGGATCGCCCCCGCGAACGCCTCGACGCACTGGGTTCATCGGCCCTGAGCGATGCAGAGCTGGTCGCGCTCATGCTTCGCACGGGCAATCGCGGCAGCAGCGCACTCGCCGTGGCAACAGACCTGCTCGTTCGCCACGGCGGGCTTCAGGGCTTGTCGAGGGTGAGCGGCCGCGAACTCGGACGATCCCAGGGAATCGGACCCGCCAAGAGCGCGAGCCTACGAGCGGCGCTGGAGGTGGGACGCAGGCTCGCGGGCCGCAGGCTTCGAGCCGGCGCAGTGATTCGCAGCCCATCCGACGTCTACCACCACTTCCACCCCAGCCTGAGAGACGCCAGACAGGAGCACTTCCTGGTGATTCTGCTCGATGCCCGGCACCGCGTGCTGCGCTCGGAGATGATCTCTCAAGGAACCCTGACCGCCAGCCTCGTCCACCCCCGGGAAGTCTTCCGACCCGCCCTGCGAGACGCCGCGGCCGCACTCGTACTGGTCCACAACCACCCGAGCGGCGATCCGACTCCGAGCGCAGAAGATCGGGAAGTCACGGCTCGGCTCGCGAGCGCCGGGGAGATTCTCGGCGTGCGCGTCCTGGATCACATCGTGGTTGCCGAGCGCGGCTTCTGCAGCCTGCGGGAACAGGGCGAGCTTTGAGCCCAGATCAGACTAAGGAGGCCGGCCGAATCGGTCGATGAGGGGGTTTGCGGAATGGGATCCGCAATTTGCCGCCCCTGGGATCGAGACCGATGGCCAGATCGCATCTGCAAGAAGCCGTGTCCTCTCGCTTCATCGATGGCATCGAGCGGCGCAGCTCGCCGCGCGCAGACATCGTGGTCCGGGTCAACTACCAGACCGTCGATTCGCTCTTTTCCGAGTTCGCGCGCAACATCAACGACGGCGGGATCTTCGTCGAAACCGATACCCCACAACCGATCGGAACCAGCGTCGAACTCGAGTTCAAGCTGCCGGGAGCCGACCGACCGATCGAGGTCGTTGGCAACGTCGTCCGCTCGATCGAGTCCGATCAGGCCACTCCCGATGGAGTCGCCGGCATGGGAATCGAATTCGAGAACCTGGACTCGGACGTCCGCCAACAGATCAACGAGATCATCAAGCGGCTCCGCTCCGGGAGCGGAACCGAACCGGACGCGTCGGCCTAGCGCACGAGTCCCTCAGATTCGCTTTGCGGCGTTGCGCGGCCCCGATGGGCTCGCGCTCCTCTAGAAGGGAACGTCGCTCGGAGGCGGCCCAGACGATCCGCCGCCACCGGAGCCCGAACCAAACGAATCGGAATCTCCAGCGGGTCCGCCGCCCGAGTCACCACCCGCGCCACCTCGCCCGCCCAGAAACTGCACGATCTGGGCAACGACCTCGGTCGTCTTGCGCTTGATGCCCTCTTTGTCTTCCCACTCCTGGGTCTGGAGCCTGCCTTCGACGTAAACGCTTCGCCCCTTCTGCAGGTATTGGGCGCAGTTCTCAGCGCTCTTTCCCCACACGACGATGCGGTGCCACTCGGTCCGCTCCTGATTGTTTCCCTCTTTGTCGCGCCATCGATCGCTGGTCGCGAGTGAGAAATTCGCAACCGCTTGACCGCTTTGGATGTATCGAAGTTCCGGATCGCGTCCGAGATTTCCCACCAGAATGACTTTGTTAACGCTCGCCATGAATGACTTCTCCGTCGTTGCGTAGGGTGATGACCCATCATCCCGCCGACGGAGAGCAGAGTCAACCGCTCACCTGCAAAACTCCATCCGAGATCAAAAACAAACCTCGTTCGCCGTGAACCCCCGTCCTCATCAACCCCCGAATGCGTCCGGATCCGCTCCATCCCCGCAGCTCCAAACACGAACCACCCGGTCAACGGGCCCTCCGCCCAACCACCCGATCCCAACAAGCGGACCCGGCCAACTGGGCCCCCGCCGGTGGGACGCAGCGCGTAACCGCCAATGGACTGCGCGGGCAGCGCGGGCAGCGCAGGAATGCGCGGACTTGATGGCCCGACAGACGCCGCCTACTCTCAGAGGAACTTCGTCCCAGGGGGTGAGGGGCGTGATCCGACAGCGAGTTCGACGTGGCTAGGGCCGCCGCCAGGAAGGGGCGGTCCACGAGCCGATCCGGTGCGCCTGTTTCCAGGCGAATCGTCGAAGAATGTCTCGGATTCATCCTGCTGGGCGTTTCACTGCTCGCATTGCTCGCCCTCGCGACGTATTCGCCCGCCGATCCGATCTTCGAGCGGGCCGAGGTGACCACCCGCGCCGGCGTCTTCGGAGCGGCGGTGGCAGAGATCCTGTTTCGCACCCTCGGCTACGCGTCCGCAATCCTGGTGATCGCTGTGGGCGTCCTTGGAGCCCGACTGATTCTCGGTCGGGGCGTGCCCGGGCTGACCTCGCGTTTCTGGCTGTCGACCGTCGCGCTGCTGCTGTCGATCTCCACGCTGTCGCCGATCGCCCAACAAGCCTCTCCCTTCCCTTACTCGGGAAATGAAGGCGGCTTCATCGGGGCCTTTCTCGCCAAGCACGAGACCTGGCTCGTGGGCTCGTGGGGGGCCTTGATCGGCAATCTCGTGCTGGCCGTGATCGGCATCCTGGGTGCGACGAAAGTCTCGGCCGGTGCGGTACTCGGCGGACTCGGAACCGGACTCGGCTGGCTGGGAGCCGCCGTCGGATCCGTTTTCCTCGCGCTGGCTCACTGGCTGAAGAGAGGCCTTGCAGCGCTGCGGCAGGGTGGCGCGGAGATGATTGGCGGCCTCGATCGGGGTTCGCGCTCGATTCGGGTCTGGCGAGAACGGCGCGCCCGTCGGCGGCAGGCTGCGTTGGCGGATGCACCCGCCACCGCGGAATCCGAAGCGGGCGATTCCTTCGAATCACCCGCGGAGCGCATCGCCGAGAAGGGGCGCGCCGGCAAACGGAGTGGCGCGGGGCCGACGATCGTGGATCACATCGCCAAGCGCGCTGTTGGCCAAGGCGTGCAGGAAGCCTTCCCGTTCACCGAAGGCCGAAGCGGGCCCTACCAGTTGCCCGACATCAGCGTATTTCAGCGGCCGCCCGAAGGCGCTCACAAATACGACCGCGAAAGCCTGATCATGAATTCGCGAATCCTCGAAAAGAAACTCCAGGACTTCGGCATCGGCGGCCGCTGCGTGACCGTGCATCCGGGCCCGGTGATCACGATGTACGAGTTCGAGCCCGCATCGGGCGTCAAGGTCAACCGGATCGTGACCCTCGCCGACGACCTCGCCCTCGCGCTTCGCGCCCTGTCGGTTCGGATCATCGCCCCGCTGCCCGGCAAATCCGTCGTCGGAATCGAAGTCGCGAATCCCGATCGCGAAACCGTCTACCTGCGAGACATCCTCGAGTCGGAAGCGCTGCGTGGGGAAAAATCGATGCTGACGATTGCGCTCGGCAAGGACATCTTCGGCAATCCGAGCCACGCCGACCTTTCGAAGATGCCACATCTGCTCGTCGCGGGATCCACCGGAACAGGCAAGAGCGTGTTCCTGAACTCACTCCTGTGTTCACTACTCTGTCGCACGACACCCGACGAGCTCAAGCTTCTGCTCGTCGACCCCAAGCTGCTGGAACTCTCCGTCTACGGCGGGATTCCGCATTTGATTGCAGATGTCGTCACGAATCCAAAACGCGCGGCAGCCGCGCTCGGCGGAGTCGTTCGCAAGATGGAGGAGCGCTACCAGATGATGGCCGCGCTCGGGGTGCGCAGCATCGCCCAGTTCAACGAGCGCGTGGACAAAGAACTCGACGCCGGGAACAAGACGTTCCGACTCAAGCCGAAACCCGGAGAAGAGCAGGGTGAGGAGATCGAGTATCGGCGCCTGCCTTACATCGTCGTGGTCATCGACGAACTCGCGGACCTGATGGTCGTTTCTGCGCGGGAGGTCGAAGAGTCGCTGCAACGCCTTGCGCAGATGGCGCGGGCCGCCGGCATCCACCTCGTTCTGGCGACGCAAAGACCGAGCGTCGATGTCCTGACCGGAATCATCAAGGCAAATTTCCCCGCGCGGATCTCGTTCCAGGTTTCTTCGCGCACAGACTCCCGCACGATCCTCGACCAGAACGGAGCCGATCACCTGCTGGGACAAGGCGACATGCTCTACCTGCCGCCGGGAACCTCGAAGTTGCAGCGATTCCACGGCGCATTCGTCGACGAGAAAGAAGTCGAGAGCCTGACGAAGCAGCTCCGCGCCCAGGGCGGACCGCAATTCGACCACGAGTTGATCCAGGCCGCCGAAGATTCAGCGGCCGCGGAAGAGCAGGATCCGGATATAGACGAGATGTTCGACCGCGCTGTCGCGATCGTCGCCGACAGCCGCAACGCATCGATCTCGTATCTCCAACGCAGACTCAAGGTCGGCTACAACCGCGCGGCCCGGATGATCGAGCACATGGAGAACGAGGGCATCGTGGGGCCTCAAGTGGGGACCAAACCCCGCGAGGTTTTCGTAAGCTCGATCCAGCCGTGAATGCGACCCCACTCTCGAGCGTCTGACTCCATCATGCGAATTGCAACCGCTGTCGCTCTGACGCTTTGGCTGCTCGCCTCGGTGCCCGCGCGGGCCGACCAGGCGTCAAACGCCTCCTGTCGCGACGCAACCGTGACGGCGCTCCAACAACGCTACGAATCCGCGAAAGATCTGCGAGCCGACATCGTCCAGACCACCCGCTCGGTGGCCCTTGGAGCCACCGCCTCGGAACAGATGACCTCCAAGGGAACGGTCGTCTTCGCAAAGCCCGGCAAGATGCGCTGGTCGTACGAGGAACCGGAACCCAGCCTGGTCGTCAGCGACGGAACGACGTTGTGGATCTACGACCCGACATTTCACGAAGCCCAGAAGCTCCCGGCGACGGAGGGGTATCTGTCCGGCGCGGCGATTCAATTCTTGCTGGGCGAGGGAGCGATCGAGCGCGATTTCGAAATTTCCGCACTCCGCTGCGAAGCAGCCATCGCCGAGTTGAGACTGCAACCGCGCAAGCCGAGTTCCTACGAGAAACTCCACGTCGTCGTGAATCCGCAGACCGGAGACCTGCTCAAGACAACGGTCTTTTTCGTACTCGGCAACGTGACGGAGGTCGCGTTTTCCAACATCGAACTCAACGCCGATCCCGCGGCCAGCCTGTTTCGCTTCGATCCGCCCGCAGATGTCCGGGTGATCGAACTCGACGCGCAGCCGCGTTGAAGGGCGGCCGCAAGACTCCTCCGACCTGCAGAATCGAGCGCAATTTCGGCGATGAAGCGACGATTTTCGTCACTTCTCGACCCGCAGAATCAGCGCCCCGATTGCCCAATTGGGGAACAAAGATGTCCCATGAGGCGCATGCCGCAAAAAGAGGCGATGGGGTTTGCCCTCGCTTGAATTGGCGGTGTACCGACGAATTCGTCAAGGAGCCGGCAGTTGAGACGCAACTTCGCATCAGACGGCGGCACCTCGCGCGCGATTCGTTCACTTCAATCGAAAATAATTTGAGCGCGCGGCGGCCAGGCCTGCGGGCAGCATCTCCGCCCCCTGGGTCCGCTGCCAGCCGATCCCGCCCGACGCGCAAGAGCGCTTTGGAGTCGCGGGGTTGCAGTCTCTTCTGCCCGGCCGTTGCGGTTGACACCGCAGAGCCACATGATAAAATCCAGAAAGCGCAAAAGATGCACAAATTCAATGAGTTCGGCGTTTTCTCCCCCCCCAGCAGGCGCGGTGGCACTCGCGCGGAGCCCATCGCAGAGTTCCTGCGGAGCACACGCAAGAGAGCGAACCCGAACGGCACGGCAGGGCGATCTACGAGGTCTCGGGGCGGACTCGTACCCACTTGGACGGTTTTGGTATGCGGCAATTGCCCCGACTCTGTGCAGCAAGCCTATCTTCGAGCGGCAATAAGCTCGCCAACTCCTCGTCGGGAGTCCGGTCTGAAGCGGTACGGCAGCATCGTGCCCGACTTTCTCTGCGGTATGGCATGAGCGTTGCAATGTTCTCCGCCATGCGAGTCGACGATCCGTCGGCGCAGCTGGGGCAGGAGGAGGCGGAATGAGCGAGTTTGACCAGGGATCCGGTCGTAAGGGCTTCGTGCGCGACGTCATGCGCCGCATCGCACCCGGTGATGAGCCGAGTGGCGACGCGCCGGAGGACGAGCGCGAGAGGGGCCCGGTGCGCCAGATTCACGACGAAGTCGAAGACCTGCACGACTCGATGAGACTCTTCGGCCCGGAATCCCCGGAATTTCGCAGGCAGCTCGATCGGCTCCTGGCCGATTTCGAAACCCTGCGCCGCCGCTACCAGCTGACGCGCGACCAGTCCGCCGACTCGGAGCGACAGAACGAGCGGCTCGTCAACGCGCTTCACGAGGCCAAGCAGCAGATCGAACTCCTCAAAGAGGAGGTCGATAAACTCTGCGCTCCGCCCAACAACTACGGCATCTTCAATCGCCCGAACAAGGACGGCACGGCCGAGATCGTCGTCGACGGCCGGGCGATGCGGGTGAACGTGCACCCGGACGTGGATCCCTTCCAATTCGAAGAGGGTCAACTCGTCGTTCTCAACGAGGCGTTCAACATCATCGAAGCGTCGGGCTACATCTCGCGCGGCGAGA
>JAHEEJ010000300.1 GCA_024640705.1 Deltaproteobacteria bacterium | reverse complement strand
GTGTTTGCGGCTCTCGCCGTCCAGACGCCGTTTTCTGCCGAACGCACGGCGGTCATCGCCAGGAACTGATAGGGGGCGCCAGTCCGCCCGTACCAGGCGTCGTTCGTGATCGCGAGGAGCAGGACTGCGCCATCGCGCACGAAACGCCGCGTGAGGTCCGGGAAGAGCAGTTCATAGCAGATCGGCACTCCCGCGGTCAGATTCGCCGACGACGCGGCGGGGGTCGGGATCGAAAGCGCGCGAGGCCCCGGGCCCCGCGACACGCGCTCGGTCGCCATGCCCCGGGCGATCGCTTCGAAGAAGGGCCTGAGCCAGGCGCGAAACGGCACGAACTCGCCGAACGGGACCAGCTGACTCTTGTCGTAGCGCTCGCCGAAGCTGCCATCGGCTCGAATCACGAATGCGCTGTCGAAGAACTCGGTGAAGCGCCGATCTGGCCGGCGCTCCACCGCGACACCACCCACCACGTAAACGGCGCCGGTCTCGCGCGCGAGCCGGATCATGCGGGCGCGCAGGATGGGGTCCGAGTTCAACGCGCCCGGCATTGCCGTCTCGGGGAATACCACCACCTCCGCACCCGCCTCGGCGGCCCTGCGAGACAGCTCTTCGTAGGCGGCGAGGGTGCGCTCTGCCCATGCGGGATTCCACTTGACCCCCTGCTCGATGTTGCCCTGCAGGACGGCGACCCGAATCGTCTCGGCATCCGGGCCGGGCGCCGGTCGCAGCCAGAAGCCCGCCACGGCGATCAGCGCCACTCCCGCGAGCGCGACGCGCGAAGTTTTCGACAAACGCCGCGAGGTCCGCAGCTCCCGCGCGATGCCAGCCAGCGTCGCGCCCACGAGCACGACGGCGAACGACATGCCGTAGACACCCGTGTAGGCGGCCCACGAGAGCAGCGCCGGGTTGGCGTGCTGGGTGTATCCGATCACCGCCCACGGGAAACCGAGCTCACCCGCGGAGCGCGCGTACTCCAACACCGTCCAGAGCAGCGCGGCCGACCAGGGAGAAGCCATTCCGCGGCGCCCGAGCAGCGTCCAGCCGGCCGCAAAGATCGCCGTGAACAAACCCGCGTGCGCGCCGAGCCCGAGAATCCCGAGCACACCCATGGGTGGCGCCGCGTGGCCGTAGCTGACGGATACCACGTAGATCCAGTGCAGGATCGCCGATTGCGCGAGGGTTCCGGCGACGAAAGCAGTCTTCGCAGCGGCCCGGGGCGACAGGCCTCTCAACCCCAGGATCAGCAAGGCCGGACTCAACCAAGCCAGGAACAGGCCGAGGTCGACCACGTGCTCTCCGACGGGGTGTGGAAACGCGAGGAAATTCGCGACCCCGTAAGCGGCCAGCAGCGCAAACCGCGCCCGACCCGTCAAGCGCGGACCGCACGCCACAGCCGCCGCTCTTCCGCACGCATCAGCTTGGCCTCCGCAGATTCTTCGTGGTCCCACCCGAGCAGGTGGAGGATTCCATGAATCAAGAGTCTCGCCACTTCTTCGTCCAGCCCGCGATGGGCCGCCCGCGCCTGGCGAACCGCGGTTTCGATTCCGATGACCACATCGCCGAGAAGCACGCCGCGTTGGTCGCTGTACTCACCTTCGAGCAGCGAAAATGACAGGACGTCGGTCGCCGAGCGCTTGCCCCGGTGCTCGAAATTCAACGCCGCAATCTCGTCGTCCAGCACAATCGCAATCGAGAGTTCCGAAGTCGAGTGGCCGACCTCTCGGAGCGCGCGAACCGCGCGTGAGCGGAGCAGGCGGGAGTCGAGCCGGGGGGGCTGTCGCGATCGCGGCGGCAGCGTGAGTCGAACCGTCACTCGTCTTTGGAGTTCGTCACCTGACGTGCGGCCTTTTGGGCCGGAGCGTCTTCAGCACGGCCGTTTTTCGACTCCGCTTCGTGACGCTCGTAGGCGACGATGATCGACTGGACGAGGGGATGACGAACCACGTCCTTCTCGCTGAAGTAGAGGAACTCGATCCCTTCGACATCCGCCAGGATGTTCGTCGCGTCGACCAGCCCGCTGCGCTTTTCAGCGGGCAGATCGATCTGGGTGATGTCACCGGTGATCACCGCCTTCGAGTCGAAGCCGAGGCGCGTCAGCAGCATCTTCATCTGTTCATGGGTCGTGTTCTGCGCTTCGTCGAGAATCACGAACGAATCGTTGAGTGTACGGCCGCGCATGAAGGCCAGGGGAGCGACCTCGATGACGCCTCGCTCCATCAATCGAGCGGATTTTTCGAACGGCATCATCTCGCTCAGCGCATCGTAGAGTGGGCGCAGATAGGGATCGACCTTTTCGGCCATCGATCCCGGCAGGAAGCCCAGCTTCTCTCCGGCTTCCACCGCCGGACGGGTCAGCACGACGCGCGAAACTTCGTGTCGATTGAGGGCTGCGATCGCCATCGCCATCGCGAGATACGTCTTGCCCGTGCCGGCGGGGCCGACCGCAAAAACGACATCGCTCTTGCGCATCGCCTCGATATACCGGCGCTGATTGACGTTCTTGGCCTTGATCCGACGCCGACCCCCGACCGAAGACAGAACGTCCTCGTAGACCTCGCTGAGGTTCACATCGGGCTCTTCGGTGACCATTCGCACCGCCTGGCGAACGTCGCGGGTGCGCAGCTCGCCCCCGGATCGAACCACACCATAGAGTTCTTCCAGGACCTTGCGCGCGAGTTCGACCTGAGTGGCGTCTCCGACCAGTCGGACTTCGTTGCCGCGCGCCCTCGCATCGACCCCGAGATCCCGCTCCAGCATGCGGAGGGTGCGGTCCCCCTCTCCGTAGAGTGCAGCCGCACTCTGGTTGTCGTCGAATACCAGGGTCTGGCGAGCAGTCGAGTCAGTCTTGGACAGGAGATCCTCTCAGCGGTCGGGCGCGAGCAACCAGGCTCCGTTCTCGCGACTCGCGAAATAGTAGGGATGGCCACCCTCGGATGCCAATTCCCGCTGCGAAACGAACCCGCCGTTTACGAGCTCGGCGAGGTTCGTCGGCCAACGACCATGGGTGAACCAATAGGTCTCGAGGGCGTGGCGAATTCGGTGCTTCGCGTGCGTGGATCTGGCGATTTCGAGGGCGGCGGGCCGCTGGATCGCAAACGGATCCGGGGCCGCACCGGAGCCCGCGCGGAGCCCGATCGCAGCCGTGACGGCCACGAGCAGCACGAGTGAGGCGAATGCGGCGAGCATGCCGAGCCGGGAGCGCCGGCGAGCCCCTTGTCCATCGACCACGGCCGCTGGCGGCTGGATTTCGATTTTGACGGTCTCGGTGATATTGAATTCGTGAAGCTGAGCGAGTGCCCGTACCGAATCGAACGTGCCGAGCATGGAGAGATCGATGATGCGGCGGACCGGAAGGCGCCCATCGATCAGCTCGAAGACGCGCTCGGCATTCGCAATCTGACCGGGCGTCTCGCCGCTGCACCGCTCGCCGTATTGCTCGAAGGAGAGCAACCGACGAAAGACCGTGTCCTCGGACGGAACGAGCTCGGCGAAGCTCTGCCACTCGTCGACCATGCGCAGGCCATCCATCAGGATCTGCTCGGCTCCGAGGAGCAATCCGCCGCTCCGATCGCGTTCGATTTCCTTCGCCGTGAAGTCGAACGAACCCGATTCCCAGCGCAGGACCGAGAAGATGGTTTCGCGCGTGAGAAGTTGCTCGATCTTCTGGAGTTCGTCTTCGCCGAGCCAGCCTCGGGCCGTCGCTACGCCCGCTAACGTCCGCGCTGAAGCCCCGCACTCTCGTCGCAATTCGTCGACGCGGTCTCGGCTCAACAGCCCGCACCGCATGAGCATCTCCCCGAACGCTGCGTCGGGCCACGACCCGACCGGCGCGGCAGACACCACCGCACCCTGATCGAAAAGAATCTGGATCTGCTGGCCAGCGCCGTTGAACTCGAGCACGCCCGTCTTGCGCTGTTGCCCGATCAACTGAAAGACATCTGCGATGCCAAAGTCCTTGAGATCACCACGAAGAGACGTGCCCATCGCTAGCTCCTATTCCGCGCGGAAAGCGAAAAGGCGACCGAAGCGCCGTAACAGAACACTGCCAGGGCAGCGACCAATCCGAAGGCCACCGGCGCCACCGCACCCGCCAGCAGCGGATCGGGTGAAACGCCGTTGCGCCAGACCACCGCCAGGATTGCGACCGCGGCAGAAAGAGATCCGATGAAACTCGCCCAGGGACAACGCGACAACGCCCCCGCGAACCCCGGGAGGAGAATCGAACTGACCAACCGAAAGCGCGCCAAACGCAGCTCGCGAAGGCGAAGCGCGTTGACGCGCGCCGCTCTCATCTCGCGATCGGTCGTCTCCGGGTGCTTGAAAAGTCGATTGCAACTCTCACAATCCGTTTCGTTACCTAATTCTGGTTCGCAACGAGGGCACATCCTTCTGCCGCATCGATTGCACCACCTAGACCTCTTCACCCGACCAGCACCCATCAGCGAGAGGATTGCGATCAACGCGAATGCCCCAATCGAGACCTGCGCGCTATGGCCCAGCACGCCAGGCGCGATCGCCGAGAGGAGTTCCGTTGCGAACGATTCGCCAGCACCATCAACGAGGACCCGATCCCAAAGCATGCGGCGCGGCAGCGGGAAATCGATTGTGAACATCGCGAGGTCGCTTCCCT
>JAHEEJ010000299.1 GCA_024640705.1 Deltaproteobacteria bacterium | reverse complement strand
AGAACGTTGCGGATCTCGTCTTTACGAATGGCCGGGTCTATACGGTTGACGAGGAGCGCAGCTGGGCAGAGGCGGTCGCCATTTCCGCTGGGAAAATCGTCTACGTCGGCAACGCTGCGGGTGCCCAGGAGCTGGTGACACCCGACACTCGCGTCGTCGATTTACAAGGGAAGATGCTGCTACCCAGTTTTCAGGACGTTCACTCCCATCTCGCCCCGGGCGGCGTTGCTTATTCGGATTGCCCCGTCTTCGACCTCGAATCCAAAGAAGCGGTCTTGAACGAGATCGAGAAATGTGCGGATGCGAACCCGACAGCGGAGATCATCCGTGGAACAGGCTGGACGATCGATCAGTTCGAGGGAGGCCGCCCGCCAAGGAAGGAGCTGCTCGACGCCATCGATTCGACCCGGCCACTCGTCTTCGGCGATGCGGATGGGCATGCGTACTGGGCCAACACAGCGGCTTTCGAGAAGTATGGAATTGCGCGGGACACGGAAGACCCGGCTGGAGGGAGGATCGAACGCGACCCGGAAACGGGCGATCTCTGGGGCACGCTACACGAAGAGACAGCCATGAATCTGATTACGAGTCGATGGCCGGCTTATTCCGATGACGACATCGCCCGAGGCATCCTCTACGCACAGGATCATTTTCATTCCCTGGGGATCACGGCGACCCAAGACGCCATGGTCAAGCTCGAGGGCCGAGCCGAGACCCGCTCATTGCCCGCCTACAAGGCGCTCAACGAGCAGGGCAAATTGAACCTCCGGGTTTCTCTCGGGCTCCTCTGGGATGCGGAAAAGGGCATGGAGCAGATTCAGGCGTTCAAGCAGGCGCGCCGCGAAGCCTCGAGGGGCCGCCTGCGGGTCGACATGGTCAAATTCTGGGCCGACGGTGTCGTGGAAACCCACACCGCGATGATGCTCGAGCCGTACACCGACAAACCGGAAACGCGCGGTCTCATGATGGTCCCGCGCGACCAATTGATGCAGGGCGTCCCATTGGCGGACGCCGAGGGTTTCCAGATCCACATTCACGCCATTGGTGACGCCACGGTGCGCTACGCGCTCGACGCCATCGAAGCGGCCTGGCAGGCCAACGGCCGCAGGGATGGGCGGCATCACATCAACCACGTACAGTTTGTCCACCCCGACGACCTATCTCGTTTCCAGGAGTTGGGAGTCGGTGCCAGCTTCGAGCCTTACTGGGCCTACGAAGACGAATACATCACACGGTTTACGCTACCTCGCGTCGGACCGGAGCGACTTCAATGGTGTTACCCCATCGGCTCGATTCAGCGCACGGGCGCAACCGTGGCCTTCAGCAGTGATTGGACCGTCTCTTCCGCCAACCCACTTCTCGGCATCGAAACCGCGGTGACCCGTGTGGACCCGCACAGCAACGAGGGGCAACCCTTCCTGCCTGGAGAGCGAATCGGATTGGCTGAAGCGATTGCCGCCTACACGATCAATGCCGCGTATCTCAATGCAATCGACGACATGACGGGCTCTATCGAAGTCGGCAAGTATGCGGATCTGATCGTCATCGACCGAAACCTGTTCGAAATTCCGATACAGGAGGTATCCGACGCGCGGGTCTTGCTGACGTTACTGGAGGGGGAAGTGATGTATGGAAGCCCGGGAGACCTCTAGCGCCTGAAGCGGATCGATACTCCCTTTCGGATCGACCCTTCCACCAGCAGCGTGCGCGGGTCATAAAGCAGCGTTTCAGCATTTCGAGCCGGCAGCCAAACCGGTACAATCACCGGGACGCTACTCGTTCGGCGCGAATCTCAATTCAGGCGTCGTCCCCGCCGCCTGAGAGCAGGCCCGAGATGCTCGGAGTCATTCGAAGACGAGACCTCCTGGCTCACCCCTTCGTCACGGTCGACTGCTTCGGATTGGGGTTCTTCTTCCAGGCTCTCGCTGCGGGTCGGCGCAAGACCTTCCTCTCGTTGCTGGCGGAAACCGGTGAATTGCAGTCACCCGTGGTCGAGATTCCCGCACTCCTCGGGCGCTGTGTCGATCTAGAATCTCGGGCGCGACGGATCTATCAGTTTCTGGCGGATCGGTTCGGCGATTGGGAGCCGGTGAGGCAGTTCTTCGAGGCACTCGCCCGGCAGGAACAGGAGCACTCCGAGCTGCTCGAGCTGTGCAGGCGATTGGCCGGCCGGGACGGCTGGCTGGAAGAGCACTTCGCGCCCTGGCGAACGGTTGTGCCGCAGCTGGAGCGGAAGATGGACGAGTTGGAGGACTCTCTTTCGGGACGAGAGTCGCTTGCCGACGCGCTTCGCCTGGTGATTCAGATCGAGAGCTCGGAGATCGATCACGTCTTCAAGGGTGTAGTCACCGCAACGGATTCAAAATTCGTGAGAGCGCTTGGGGTATTCCAGGCCGCCGGAACGGAACACATCGCCTTCATCTGCGATCGAATCTCGAAGCTCGAGCCCGACCTGGCTGAGGAATGCAGGCAGCTGCGGGCCAGTCATTTGAGCGAGACCGGCGGGTAAGCGCATCCGCCCGCCGCGCAATGCCGCCTGACCTGCCTGGATGAACGGGTCGAGGTTCGGCGTTGGTTGACGCGGCTTTCTGATCAGCCCGCCCCCTTGGTGGGTCCAGCCTGGTGCTCTTCTGCTCCGTCTTGTGAACACAGCGCCGGGGCAGCGCCCTGGATCTGCGCCAGTCGACTAATGGCGCACGCCGCGCAAACACGCATCGATCGTTTCGAGCGCATGGTCGGCGTTGTCGCGGCTGAAGGGAAGCGGAGGTCGCATCTTGAGCACGTTACCGTGGCTGCCCATGAGTCCCATCAAAACGCCTTCGCGGCAGATCGCGCTGACGATGTGCTTCGCCTCCGCGCGCTCCAAAGGCTGACGACTCTCGCGATCACTGACCAGATCGATCCCCCAAAAGAGCCCGGAGCCCCGCACATCGCCGATGATCGGATGCTCCTTCACGAGTTCCGCGAAGCCCCGCTCGAGCTGCCGACCGACTTCACGGGCGTTCTCGAGCAGGCCCTCTTCGTCGATCACGTCGAGCACCGCCAACGCCGCGGCGGCCGAGACGGGATTTCCCCCAAAGGTGTTGAAGTAATCGATTTTCTCCCCGAAAGCGGCCGCGATCTCCGGCGTCGAAACGACCGCGGCGACCGGGTGTCCGCCGCCCATCGGCTTACCCAGGACGACGATGTCGGGAACGACGTCGTAGCGCTCGTGCCCCCACCAGGTATCGCCGAGGCGGCAATAGCCCGCCTGCACTTCGTCGGCGATGAAGAGTCCCCCGGCGGCTCGCACGATCGACGCCGCGCGAGCCAGGTAGCCCTTGGGCGGCACGAAGAGGCCATTGTCGTCCCAGCTCGAATCGACGAGCATCGCCGCCGGCTGGTAACCGCGGTCGGCGAGGCCCGCTACGCCCTCGGCGACCGATTCCGCGTAGCGTTCGGCGAGCGCTTCTTCGCCTCCGGGCTCGCTGCCCGCGCGGTAGGGGCCGCGGTAGGTGTCCGGTGCCGTGGCAGCCGCGAGCCAATCGGGTCGGTCTTTGGCGGGGTAGCTGGAAGTCGACAGCTTCAGCACGAGATCGGAGTTGCCGTGGTACGAACCTTCGCTGACCAGCATCCCGTAGCGGCCCGTGACCATCCTGGCGATCTGGGTCGCGAGATCGTTCGCCTCCGTCCCCGTACAGACGAACCAACACGCGCCGAGCTTGCCGGAGAACTTGGTCCCCAGACGCTCGCCCAGCTTCACGACGTTTTCGTGCAGGTAGCGCGTGTGGGTGTTGAGTAGGCGAGCCTGGGTCGCAATGGCCTCCACGACGCGCGGGTGGCAGTGCCCCACCGACGGGACGTTGTTGTAGCAATCGAGGTAGCGGCGCCCGTCGGCATCGAAGAGCCAGACCCCTTCACCGCGCACGATGTGCACGGGCTCTTCGTAGAAGAGTTCGTAGGCGGGAGCGAGTGCCCGACGTCGTCGCTTCAAAAGTTCTTTTTCGCTCATAGCTCGTAGTCCTCACTTCTTCCGTGCAGCCAGATCGTACACCACGGATCATAGGAAGAAGAAACTGCGTTTGCGGCAATGGCGCTCATACGGGTCCGGTAAACTGTAGATCCTCGATGACTTCTTTCGATGTTCTCTCGAGTCCGAATGGGTACAGTTGCTCACTCACCCCCCGTACCAGGCGGGATTCCCCTCGGTATACGGCCCGCCGAGTGTTTGTGGACGATCGCGGCCGGCTCGTCACTCTGCGGCGGAGAAACGCTCCTGGAAGCAGCGCACGGCCGCGTCGCTGCCGCACAGGTACATCTCGTCGGTCTCCTCGAAGCGGAATTCGGGCGGGAACTCCACGAGCAGGTCGTCGCCCCGTTCGACGGCTACCACGGAGCAGCCCGTGAGATCGCGGATCGACGTCTCCGCCGGGTGGCGTCCGATCAGCCCCTGCGGCGAGGTCTTCAGCACCTTCAACGCCAGATCGATGGTGACGGCCTCTTCTCCGAGCAGCCTGCGCGCCAGCAGCTGCCCGGCGACGTGACTGAGGGAGAGGGCGAAGTCAGCACCCGCGAGGTAGGTGCGCTCCACGTTCCGCGGGTGGCTCACGCGCGCGATCACCGGTACGTCGGGGGCCATGTCCTTCACGATGAC